>CALFNC010000433.1 GCA_937902605.1 uncultured Acidobacteriota bacterium
GGTGTTCTCGTCCCGGACACCGCCCTATCGGCCTGGGTCTTGATGGCGCCCGGAACCGTCCTCGCCCCCCGGGAAACACGTCTCTACCCGGACTATTACCTCGAGAAGAGGGCGAACGGGCAGATGCTCCTTCCCCGGGAGTTCAATGCCGCGAGCGATCCAGCGTTCTCACACATCCGCCTCAGCCTCGCTCTCCTGCAGATGCAGCTCGGAGCCGGGAGCTCGCAGGCAAGGGAGGAACGTCTGGGGAATCCGCCCTGGCTCCGGTCTCATCCGGACATGGTCCGTCGCTTGACTGCTTCCGCGTTTACGGCGAACGCAGCGTACTGGGTGCTCCGGGGTCCGTTCGGATGGCCTTTCCTCGGACGAGCCTCGATCGGAGCGCCGAAGCTCGACGAGACGTACAACCGAGCCTGGGCGGGCGCGCAGGCTGACCAGGTTCTCCGAAACGTCGACGTGGGCCGACCCGATCGGGCCGTCGCTCTCGCCGAGCGGCTCTTCGAGCTCTCGCCCTCGGGCTACACGGCCGCGCTCCAGGCCGAGAGCCTCCGGGCCTCGGGACGGCTCGAGACGGCAGAGGCATTCCTTCGCTCCGTCCCGCCTCCCTTTCACTCCTCCCCGAGCCTCGGCGTGGTGTCGGCGCTGATCGCGCGGGATCACGGAGACGAGAGGACTGCCCGGTCGATTCTAGAAGATGTCGCCCGCGTATTCCCGAGACCCGCTCTCGTGGCAGCAGTAGCCCGCCCGCTCGCGGAGTGGCCTGCGAGCCTCCACCGGATGACGGGAGAGAACCTCGAGACGCGAGAGCTCTCCCTCCCAACACTCGGCTCCGGAGGCGCCAAGCCCGGCCGCTGAAGATCGTTGCCCCTCTCGACCTCTCGCTCGACCGAGAGAGGTGAGAGGTGAGTACCGGCTCCCCAGGAAACGCTCGAGTCGACCTGCCGTGGCGCGGCGACACGACGCCGGGCGTGGCGACGTAGAATCGGTCGCAGAATGCACCCCGAGTCCGGCTGCGCTCCCGATGATCCCGCCTTGCCCGATCCGGAGGGAACGGCGCGAGGAGCGAGAGCTTTGTGAAACCGTCATTGCGCCCGCCACCGGAGCTGAGCCTGCTCTTCGAGGCTCTCAGACCCTCGCCGGACCCAGTCTTCGTTACGGATCGCCAGAACAGGATCGTCTTCTGGAACCTCAGCGCAGAGAGACTTCTGGGATACACCGCTGACGAAGTCGTCGGAGCTCCCTGTGCTGCCTCGCTGCAGGGGTGTGATAGCTACGGGAACCGGTACTGCGGCGAGGAATGTCCGATCACTCAGGCGGCGAAGCGGGGCGAGAGTGTCAGGCAATTCGGTCTCCGACTCCGCGCCCGGGACGGACATGTCCTTCTCATGGACATCAGCGTCCTCCAGTTTGCGGTCCACGCCCCCGAGACTTTCTACCTGGCCCATATCCTCAAGCCTTCCGTCGCTGCGATGCCCGCCGCACGGATCTCTGATGGGCCGAACGAGCCACCACGCTCGGCGCTCGCGGCCGTCCGGGACTCCCCGGACGCGCGTGCGCGGAAGCTGACGAGCCGCGAGGTCGAGGTGCTCGGGATGCTCGCCGCGGGCCGCACGACGCCGGAGATCGCCGACCGGCTCCATATCTCCGCGCTGACCGCAAGGAATCACATCCAGAACATTCTCGACAAGCTCGAGCTCCACTCCAAGGCCGAAGCGGTCGCGTTCGCGTTCCAGAAAGGGCTGATCTAGGGCCTTCCGTCCCGTCCCTGGTGCAAATTCACTAGACACAATGGTGCGCGTTGGGGATTGGGGATCACCCTGCCCGGGAGCACATTCCTTTCCACGTTGCCTACAATCGAAAGGAGTGCCCCGTGAACGGATTCAAGCGAGGTACCACGACGCTCTTCCTCCTGCTGGGCGGCCTGGTCGTATTTCTGGGCGCCAGGCCGGCTGCCGCGGTCCCCGCCTTCTCGCGGAAATACCAGACGTCCTGCCAGACGTGCCATTCGATCTTTCCGAAGCTGAACCCGTTCGGCGAGGCCTTCCGCCTGAATGGATATCACCTCCCGGGCGAGACCGAAGAGCAGGTCAAGCAGAAGGCGGTGTCCCTCGGCGCGGACGCCTACGCCAGGATGTGGCCAGAGATGGTCTATCCGAGCAGTCTTCCCGGGAACGCCCCGTTTGCCCTGAACGTGAAGATGGCGAACATCTACGCGTCGAGCCACGACGACACGGGCAAGCAAATCGTCCACAACGACTTCCAGTTTCCGCAGGAGGCGAACCTCTTCGGCGCCGGGACGCTTGGAGACCACTTCAGCTTCTTCAGCGAGGTGACCTACGCCGAGAACCCGGACGGGAGCGGGTCGGTCGAGATCGAGCACGCCCGACTCGACGTCATTTCGGCATTCGGCCCCGAGCACCTCGTCAACTTCCGGATCGGCAAGTTTGCTCCGAACCTCTACGACGGGTTCCAGGAGATGTGGCTGATGACCGACAACGGTGTCGACACGCTCTTCGCCTACAACCCGATCGGATTCAATGGCGGAACGGGCCTGGCCGACAGCGGAGGCGGCGTCAGCCTTCCGGCGCGGACCCGGGCGATCGAGATGTACGGTGTCGCCGCTCATCGCCTTTTCTACACGGTCGGCATCTCCGCCCCGATAGGCGCCGGCGGCCCGAACGGCCAGTTCAACAACAACAGCAGCAAAGACTTCTACGCCAGGGTCGACTACAAGTTCGGAGGCATGGGCCTGGACGGGGACTCGACGGGCGTCACGTTGCCCCCCGAGAACTGGCGGGAGACCTCCTTCCGCGTTGGCCTCTTCGGCTACTTCGGCAACGGAACCGACGTCAACTACGCCATCACCGACCCTGCGGGGAATCCGTTCCAGATGCAGCAGACGAGCTTCAGGCGTACCGGCGTCTATGGGTCGCTCTACGTCGGCGATCTGAACCTCATCGGAGTGGCGGTCCACGGGAGCGACGACCTCTCCCTGCGCGACAACGACACGGGTGAGGAGCTGTCTAGCGCGACCCGGACCTATGACACCTTCTTCCTCCAGGCCGACTACGTGATCGTGCCCACCTTCCAGGTCTCGGCCCGCTACGAGAACCTGCGGCCCGCGGACCCCTCCGTGGACACCCAGAAGGCTTTCAACCTGAACCTCAGCGTCCTCGCGCGGGCCAACATCAAGCTGATGCTGGAGTATCACAGGGATCTTCACGATGCCCAGAACTACCAACTTGCCGCGGTCTTAAGGGCCGCGTTCTGAAGGAGGCAATACCATGAAGGGAATACTCGTACTCGCCCTCTCCGCCGCCGTGGCCCTGCCGCTCGCGGCCGGGGACATTCACGGCAAGGTCACCTGCAAGGGGGTCCGCGACAGCGGCGATGCCGTGGTCTACGTCGGTGCGATCGCTGGCAAGACATTTCCCGCGCCGGCGCAGCACGCGAAGATCGACCAGAAGAACCTCGTCTTCTGGCCCCACGTCCTCCCCGTTCTCGTTGGGACGACCGTGGATTTCCTCAACAACGACGCCGTCCTCCATAACGTCTTCTCGCCCGATGGCTGTGCCGAGAAGTTCAACCTCGGGACCTGGCCGAAGGGGGAGATCCGAAGCTACACGTTCAAGAAGGAATGCGTGGCCGCCACTCTCCTCTGCAAGGTGCACCCCGAGATGGAGGCGTTCGTGGTGTCGGTCCCGACACCGTACTTCACCGTCACCAAGCCGGACGGCTCCTTCAAGATCGAAGGCGTTCCCGACGGCTCCTACACGGTCAAGGTCTGGCATCCGAAGCTCAAGCCCACGCAGAAAGCAGTGACCGTCGCCGGTTCCAGCGCGGCCGATTTCGAGATCGCCAAGTAGTCATGGCCGACGTCAGCCACGAGTGGCTGGAACGGAACTTCCCCTGCAAGTGGGCGTGCCCGGTCCACACCGAGGCTGGCAAGTACGTCACGCTGGTAGCGGAGGGGCGGTACCGTGAGGCCTATGCCGTGGCGCGCCGGCCCAACCCGCTCGCGTCGATCTGCGGGAGGATCTGCGCGGCCCCTTGCGAGAGCGTCTGTCGCCGGGGTGAGCTGGATGCTCCGATCGCCATCCGCGCCATGAAGCGCTTCGTCACCGAGAGGTTCGGCGTGGAGAGCATGCTGGACCTCTCCGTTCTTTCCGAGATCTACGGTCATCGGACCAGACGGCATCCGGAGAAGGTCGCGGTGATCGGCTCCGGTCCCGCGGGCCTCGCCTGCGCACACGATCTGGCCCTCCTCGGGTATCCCGTGACCATTTTCGAAGCCGCTCCGGTTCCGGGCGGGATGCTCCGCCTCGGCGTCCCGGAATACCGGCTCCCCAGAGCGCTCATCCAGCTCGAGATCAACGCGATCCTTTCCCTGGGCGTCGAGCTGAGGGCGAACACCCGCCTCGGACCAGGCCTGACGCTCTCCGATCTCAAGGCCCAGGGCTTCGCCGCGATCTTCCTCGCCGTGGGCGCGATGCAGAGCCGGGACCTGGCCATCCCGGGCATGGACATGGACGGCGTCCTCAAAGGGATTGACTACCTTCTCAACGTCAACCTCGGCTACAAGGTCGAGATGGGACGCCGTGTCGTCGTCATCGGCGGCGGGAACGTCGCGCTCGACGTGGCGCGCACCGCCGCTCGGAGCGGCGAGGCCGCCAACCTCGAACGGAATCTCTCCGTCGTCCAGGCGCTCGACGTCGCCCGGAGCGCCGTCCGTTTCGGAGCCCGGGACGTTCTCGTCTGCTCCCTGGAGTCCGAGATCGAGATGCCGGCGTCCCGCGAGGAAGTCGACGAAGCTGAAAGGGAAGGGATCCGTTTCCAGCATCGCGTGGGCCCCAAGCGGCTCGTGGGCGAAAACGGCGTTGTCACCGGCGTCGAGCTCCTGACGGCCTCGAGGGTCTTCGACGAGAACGGGCGCTTCGCCCCCCAGCTGGTCGAGGGGTCCGAGCGGGTCGTTCCGACGGACACCGTGATCGTCTCGATCGGGCAGACCGGCGACCTCTCGTTCCTGACGCCGGAAGACGGAGTCAGCAACCGTCAGGGCCGGATCGTCATCGACCCGGACACGCTCGCGACCACCGCACCGGGGATCTACGCTGGCGGAGACGCCGCCTTCGGACCTCGGATCGCCATCAACGCCGTGGCGGACGGGAAGAAGGCAGCCCTCTCGATCGACGAGCACCTCAGGGGACGCCCGCGCCTCTCGGAGGAGATCCTCGTCGAAATCGATGTCTCGCACCGCTATGAAAGGACGCTCGACTACGAGGGGATCCCGCGCCAGCAACCGCCGACCCGCCCCCTGTCCCGCCGGATCGGGATCGCCGAGGTGGAGGAATGCTTCGGGGAACGCGAGGCCCGCCTCGAAGGGACCCGATGCCTCCACTGCTGGACCAACACCATTTTCGAAGAGAGTCCGGACGAGGGAACCGAATGCATCCTCTGCGGAGGCTGCCAGGACATCTGCCCGGAGGACTGTATCGAGATCCTTCCGTCGGCGGCGATCCGCCACCTCCCGGCTTCGGCCCGGGAGCTGGCGCCCATTCTGTGGGAAGGACGGCAGGAGGGCTCCATCTTCATCAAAGACGAGGAAACCTGCATCCGGTGCGGGCTCTGCGCGGCGCGGTGCCCCGCAGGGACCATCACAATGCAGAGCTTCCGGGCCGAGTCAAAGGAGGACCGTGGTGTCGAAAGTGTCGAAAGTGTCGAACGATCCGCGTGACGAGATCCGGAACGAGGACGACGACCCGAACCGGCGCCAGTTTCTGAGCCGCGTCGCCATGGGAGCCTGCGCCGCCGCGGCCGTCGGTTCGGGCGTCGTGACGCTCGACTTCCTCGAACCGAAGGTTCTCTTCGAGCCTCCGACCCGCTTCAAGGCGGGAAGCCCCCTCGATTACCCGGAAGGAACCGTCAAGTTCAACAAGGAACGCAGAGCGTACGTCGTCGGCGGTTCGAGCTGCGTTTATGCGCTCTCGGCAGTCTGCACCCATCTCGGGTGCATCACGCGGTTCGTCCCGGACGAAAACGCCATCTCGTGCCCTTGCCACGGCAGCCGTTTCGACACGGAAGGGAACGTCACCCATGGCCCGGCGCCCCGCCCGCTGCCGTGGATCGAGATCGGCACCGACGAGAAGGGGGAGCTCGTCGTGGACACGGCGATCGTGATTCCTCATGGAAAGGTGTTTCGCGTATGAATACGATCTCTCTCGCACCTCTGGAGCGATGGCTGCGCGGGACGGCGGTCTTCCGGTCGATCGTGCGCCACGGCGCCTCCGAGACGAACCGCAACCGGTCGCTCATCGTCTTCGAGAACCTCTTCCTCCACGTCCATCCGGTCAAGGTCCGGGAGAAGACCCTCCGCTTCTCGCACACCTACTGGCTCGGAGGCGTCACCCTGGCGTGCGCCGTTCTCCTCGTGGCGACCGGCGTGCCGCTGATGTTCTACTACCACCCCTCGGTCCCGCAGGCGTACCGCGACATGAAGGAGCTCCAGTACGTCGTGGACAACGGTGTGTTCCTACGCAATCTGCACCGCTGGGCGGCGCACCTGATGGTCTTCACCGCGTTCCTTCACATGCTCCGGGTCTTCTACCACGGGGCGTTCCGGCCCCCGCGTCAGTTCAACTGGGTCATCGGCGTCGTCCTCCTCATCGTGACCCTCCTTCTCTCATACACCGGGTACCTCCTCCCTTGGGATCAGCTCGCCTTCTGGGGCGTGTCGGTCGGGACGAACATGGCCCGCGAGGCACCGGTGATCGGCGAGAAGATCCGGTTCCTTCTCCTGGGAGGGAACATGGTCTCGGAGAACGCGCTGCTCCGCTTCTACGTCCTGCACTGCGTGGTTCTTCCGGTCGGCCTTCTTGTCTTCCTCGCGGTCCACTTCTGGAGGATCCGGAAGGACGGGGGCGTCCAGGGACCTTCGGACGACGCTGCCGGTTCCATCGACGAGGCGGGATCATGAGCACGCTCCCGCCGCTTACGGCCGTCGAGTCGAACGATCCGGTCGGGACTCCCCGGCGGATCGCCCTCGTCCGTCCCGACACGCGTCCCTCCGTGCGCCGGACGGAAGAACGTTACGTGATGACCTTTCCCCACCTGATCCTGCGGGAGGTGATCCTCTTCCAGGTCGTCGTGATCCTCCTGTCGCTCGCCGCTCTCGTCTTCAACGCCCCGCTGGAAGAGATGGCGAATCCCGTCGAGACTCCCAACCCCGCCAAGGCCCCGTGGTACTTCCTTGGCTTGCAGGAGCTCTTGCACTACTTTCCACCGGTCGTGGCGGGAGTTCTCCTGCCCGGTCTCGTCGTGGTGGCTCTGGTCGTCATTCCCTATGCCCGGGTCAACCTGACGGCGGGTCCGTTCTGGGAAGGGAAGGGACGCGGGACCTCCCTCACCGTCGCGGGGATCGCGGCCGCGCTCTTCCTCTTCCTCGCAGCGTTCCGCTGCTGGGCGATCGCCATCCCGACCCTCCTGGTCACGGCGGCCCTCTTCGCCGCGCGCGGGACTCAAGGACCCGGATTTCGTGGCGCCCTGTCGCGCCTCTCGCTCCCGCAGTGGATCATGACGTGGTTCGTCGTCGTGGCAACCGTCCTGACGGTCATCGGGACGTTCTTCCGGGGCCCGGGCTGGTCGTGGGTCTGGCCGTGGCTCTCGGTGACCCACCCATGAAGTCGGTGACACGTCCATGAAGAAAGACTCGCTTCGCCTCCGTCTGGTCTTTGCCATTACGAGCCTCCTCTTCCTGATCGTCCTGGCGATCTCGCCGGCGAAGAACTACTTTCGCGAGTACCGGTCTGTTCAGCGGGACTTCCGGTCGCTCGGGATGAGCCGTGCAAAGAGTCTGAAGGCCGCACAGGCCTACCAGAAGCGGCCCGTCGCCATCGAGCAGGTCTGGCTTCGGGACCTCGACAGGGTGGACCGGTGCACGACCTGCCACCTCGGCGTTGCGGACCCGGCGATGGCGGACGCTCCGGAGCCGCACCGCCTGCATCCGCGCACCGCGCACACACCGGGCGACCTCGAGCGGATGGGATGCACGTCGTGTCACGCGGGGGAGGGCCTGGCGACGGTGCGGCCCGAAGCCCATGGGACCACCGCGGAGGCCGAATCTCCCATGATCCCGCTCGCCTACCTCGAGGCGGGCTGCGGACGCTGCCATACCTCGGAGAAGGTCTCCCAGGCATCGCTTCTCTCTCGCGGCCGTGCGCTGATGACGCGTGCCGGCTGTTATGCGTGTCACGCGGTCCGCAGCCACGAGCAGTTTCGGTCCGAGGCCCCTCCTCTGAACACGATCAGCGTCAAGACCGGCGGGGAGTGGATCCACCGGTGGCTGAAGGACCCGAGTGCCGTCAATCCAAACGCGACGATGCCCAATTTTCACCTGGAGCCGAAGGAGATCGAGGAGCTGACCCACTACCTCTTCTCGCGGCCCGTCCCGCGGGACCTCGCCGCGGCGATCGAGAAGGCATCGGCCGAGCCCGCGGGCGACGCGGCCACAGGCAAGAAGATCTTCTCCGAATCGCGGTGCATCTCCTGTCATACCGTCGAAGGGAAGGGGAACGGCTCGGCGCCCGAGCTCTCGAAGGTGGCTTCCTCGGCGACGCCTGGCTGGCTCCTCGCCTTCCTGCGCGACCCACAGGCGTTCGATCCGGTGACCCGGATGCCCCGCTATCATTTCTCGGATCAGGAATCGCGCGATCTGGTCGCGTACGTCACGGCCGAGTTCCGCGATTTCGACGCGCCAAAGGAGATCCTCGAGCCCATACGGGTCAACCAGACGCTGGCCGAGAACGGTAAGAAGGCCTTCTCGCGCCTCGGCTGCTTCTCGTGTCACGACCCTATCCAGGGCGAGGCGACCGAGAAGTTCGGACCCGAGCTCAACGGCATTGGCGAGAAGCGGGCGGCCTCGCTCGACTTCGGAAAGCGGACCGATCTGGCTCGTAACCCCCCGGCTTGGCTCGCGGCCAAGCTCGAGAATCCCCGTTCCTTCGCGGCGGGGCTCCGGATGCCGTCGTACGGGTTCAATGCCGATGACACCCACGCCATCGTCACCGCACTCCTTTCCCTTGGCTCTCAGCCGGTCCCCGAGGCCTACCGGCCCCCGCTCTCCGGCAGCCCCGCTCCGATCCCGGGCGGAGCCGTCGGCGCCCTGATCCAGCGTTATCGCTGTCTTTCCTGCCATCAGATTGGGACCCAGGGTGGTGACATCTCGATGGCCCCGCTGACCCACGAGGGGAGCAAAGTCCAGCGCGACTGGCTCGTCGACTACCTCATGCTCTCCTTCACGATCCGGCCGATCCTCGAAGAACGGATGCCGGTCTTCCGCATTCCAAAGGACGAGGCCGTGCTTCTCGCGGACGCCATCGAGAGCTTCTACGTCGATCCCTCCATTCCCGAGGACCCGTTCGCTGGACGCCCCGAGCCGGACCGCAATCCCGTCGAGGGGCAGCGCCTCTATGTCACCCTCGGGTGCCGTGGCTGCCACATCGTCGGAGCGGGAGGCGGTTACTACGGACCCCCGCTCACCGACACGTCCACGCGCCTCAAGCCGGGCTGGATCTACGCCTGGTTGAAGGCCCCTCAACGCTGGCGCGCTGACGTTCGTTGTCCGAACTACGGTCTGTCCGACACGGATGCCCTTCGTCTGACCGCGTATCTCGGAACCCTTCATGGCGAGAAGGCCGGGGCCAAGGTGGGAGGCAAGAAGTGAAGCGAGCGTTCCTGGCAGTCCTTCCCCTGTTCCTGGTGGCCGCCTGCACGGGGAAACGAGCGGCGGCGCCCTCCAAGCCGGAGGCTTCCGCTCCACCGAGCTACGAGATACGGCTCGGGAAGGAGACGTTCAGGCTCTACTGTCAGACCTGCCACGGGGAGACGGGAGCCGGGGATGGGTTCAACGCATTCAATCTGGACCCGCATCCTCGTGACATCTCGGACACGGCGTTCCAGAAGAAGAAGAGCGACTCCGACCTCGCCGACGTCATCCGTCGGGGTGGTGCGGGAGCGGGCCTCTCCGCCCTGATGCCTCCCTGGGGACGGACCCTCTCGGAGGCGCAGATTAACGAGGTGATCCTCTACGTCAGAACGCTGAAGAAACCGCCCGCCTGATCGCAAACCGGCGCAGCCGATCAATGGCCGCACGCGGCCGGCTCAGCTTCGGACGATCGCCGCGATCCGATCGGCCGGAACGGCCGGGTTGAAGAAATGGCCCTGAGCGCTGTCGCAGGCATTCTCCCGGAGGAAGGCCACCTGCCGCTCGGTCTCCACGCCCTCGGCGACCACGTGAAGGCCGAGCTGACGGGCCAACGAGATGATGGTCAGGACGATCTCCCGCTGGGTCCGGTCGTCCGGCACGTTGCCGATGAAGCTGCGGTCGATCTTGAACGTGTCGATGGGGAAGCGCCGCAGATGGGAGAGCGACGAATAGCCCGTCCCGAAGTCGTCGATGGCCAGGCGGACCCCGAGACTCTTGAGGGCCGCGAGCCGGGCCTCCGCCTCCACCCCCTGCTCCATGATCGCGCTCTCCGTGATCTCCAGCTCCAGGTAACCCGCCTCGAGTCCCGTCTCGGCGAGAATCGCCTCGACCCGTAGCTCGAGATCCTGCTGAAGCAGCTGGCGGGGCGAGACGTTCACCGCCATCGTCCCGAACGGCAGCCCCGCATCGAGCCACGACCTCATCTGCCGGCAGGACCGGCGAAGGACTTCTTCACCGAGCGGGACGATGAGGCGGGTCTCTTCCGCGACGCCGATGAACGAGGATGGCATGACCAGGCCACGCTCCGGGCTCTGCCAGCGAAGAAGGGCCTCCACGCCCTCGATCCGGCCGTCGGCGAGGCGGACCACTGGCTGGTAGTGGAGGAGGAATTGATCGAGGGCGAGCCCTCGGCGCAGCTCGGATTCCAGCGCCAACCTCTCGTTGGCGGCCACCGTCAGAGCCTCGGAGTAGAAACGGAACGTGCTCCGTCCCCGCTCCTTCGCCTCGTACAGCGCCGCGTCGGCGTTCTGGATCAGGACCTCGGTGCGATCACCATCGGCCGGGAAGACGCTGATCCCGATGCTCAGCCCGACGTAGACCTCCCGGCCGTTGCCAAGGAGGAACGGGTGGCGGAACCGGTCGATGAGGTCGATCGCGACGGCCGCCGCCGCCTGCGGCCCGTCGATGTCCTCGAGGAGGACGATGAATTCGTCTCCGCCGAGCCTCGCGATCAGATCGCCGTCGCGGAGGCGCTCCCGCAGGAGCCGGGCAGTCGACTGGAGGATCTCGTCCCCCGCAGCATGGCCCAGGCTGTCGTTCACGTTCTTGAACCGGTCCAGGTCGAGGAAGAGCACGGCGCCCGAACGACCGCTGCGCCGGCTGCGAGAGACGGCCTGGCCCAGGTACGAGGCGAGGAGGAGCCTATTCGGGAGGTCCGTCAGCGGGTCGTGCCGCGCGAGGTGCTCCAGCTTCTCTTCGGTCGCCTTGAGCGTGGAGATGTCGCTGAAGACGCCCACGTATCCCGCGATGCGGGATCGCTCGCCCCGCACGACGCTGATCGAGAGCCACTCCGGGAAGATCGTTCCGTCCTTCCGGCGATTCCAGATCTCGCCCTGCCACTGGCCGGTCCGGACGAGCTCCTGCCACATCTCCTGGTAGAAGGCGTGGTCGTGCCGGCCAGACTGGAGGAATCGCATGTTCCGGCCGATCATCTCCGTGCGGTCGTAGCCCGTGATGGCCGCGAACGCTTCGTTGATCTCCTCGACCTCGCCCTTGTCGTTCGTGATGACGAACCCCTCGCGCGAGCTGGAGAACACGGCGGCCGCCCGCGTCAGCCTCTCCTCGTCCCGCTTCCGTTCAGTGATGTCCTGGATCGTCCCATACAGCCGGCGCGGCGAGCCGTCGGCCGCGTACTCGAGGACCCCCAGGCCGTGGACCCAGCGTTCCTCCCCGTCCGACCGCCGAACGATCCGGTAATCCCTGTCGAATCGCGCATGCTCCGCTACGAGCCGCTGGAAGTAGGTCGCGATCTCTTCCCGTTGGGCTACGTCGACGAGCTCCAGCCAACCCTCGACGTTACGCACGTACGTCGCGTCGATCCCAAAGATGCCGTCGAGAACTTCTGAGCTGGACCACGCGTCCGACGGGAAGTCGTAGACGTAGCTCCCCATCCGTCCCAGCGCCTGTGCCTCCCGTAGTGCCCGCTCGCTCTCCCGGAGCGCCTCTTCCGCTCGTTTTCGTTCGGTGACGTCGCGGGTGACGCCCAGGAGCGCCCGGACGACCAGCGTCCCTGT
>CALFNC010000434.1 GCA_937902605.1 uncultured Acidobacteriota bacterium
CGATCTCCAGCGCGGCGGTCTTCTCCCCCTCGATCGTGTAGGGGTTGAGGGCGGTATTCCGGTTGTCCCAGCCGTATCGCTCGCACGCCGCGACCGACAGCTCGAACGCCTGGTCATACGTACCGTCGACCGGGACGAGCAGCGCGCCATAGCTGGCGATCTGAACGAGCTTGGCCGGCGGAGCGGAAGCCGGGACGAAGACGATCGTCTCGATCCCCGCGGCCGCGCCGACGGCCGAGAGCGCTGTCGCGGCGTTACCGGTCGAGGCGCAGGCCACGGTCTTCAGGCCGTACTCGCGCGCCTTGGCGACGACGAGAAGGGAAGCGCGGTCCTTCGTCGACCCCGAGGGGTTCCGCGTGTCGTCCTTCACGTAGAGGCTCGGCATCCGAAGCTGCTGCCGAAGGCCGGGGACGATCAGGAGGGGCGTCCCGCCGACCGGATAGCCGAAGAAGCTGGCAGCCGAACGGACCGGAAGGAACGCCGCCAGACTCCCAGGAGAAGCGAGCGACCCATCGGGCCAGGAGCGCGGGAGCTCGCCGGCCTCGAGGTCGACCGTCAGGACGCCGCGCGTCGGCCCTCCCGGCTCCTGAAGGCGGGAGCAGGCGGGGCAGACGTACAGAGTGGGCGCCTCGGCGTACCGGGCGCCGCATTCGTGGCAGACAAGGGCGAATCGGGCCAATGGGCTAACGGGTCAGATCGCCGCGAGGCGCCGCGCCAGGTCGGGGACCTTGGCCGTAGCGAGGAGGGCCATGATGACGTGAACCTTCCAATTCGCTTCGCGGGCGACGTTCACCGTGTGCTTCGCCATGACGCCGGGCGACACCTCGGCCCCGATGTCGGCCGGGAGGCAGTGCATGTACAGGGCCTCTCCCCCTTTCGTCTTCGCCATCCGCCGCTCGTCGCAGATCCAGTCCTTGTGAAGGGCGTTTCGGGCGAGGGCTTCCTTCTCGATCTCCGCCATCCGTTTCGTGTCGCGCGCGCTGTTCGCGGCGACCCGCTCCAGCATCAGGTCGTACGGCCCCCAGCTCTTCGGGTAGACGACGTCGGCCCCCTCGAACGCCTCGTCCATCGACGAGACGACACGGAACGAGCCTTCCGAAGCCGATGCGTGGCTCTTGGCCGAAGCGAGGCATCGCTTCATCAGACCGTAACCCTCCGGATGGGCGAGCGTCACCTGCGCGCCGAAACGGGTCATCAGCATGATCAGGCCCTGTGGAACCGACAGCGGCTTGGCATAGCTGGGCGAGTAGGCCCAGGAGACGGCGATCTTCTTGCCGGCGAGCCCCTCGGGGAGCATCTCGTTCAACCAGCAGAGGTCGGCCAGGGTCTGCGTCGGATGGTCGATGTCGCACTGAAGGTTGACGATCGGGACCTTCCGCGAGTCGCCCGTTACCGCCAGGTAGTCGTCGATCCCTTTCTTCACGTCGCGCATGAACGCGTTCCCCTCGCCGAGGATCAGGTCGTGCCTCACCCCCATCGCGTGGGCGTTCATCCCCAGCATCGCGCCGGTCTCCACCGCAGTCTCTCCGTGCGAGACCTGCGTGGAGGAACCGTCCACGATGACCGGCTGCATCCCGAGCCGCGCGGCCGCGCCGGCCCAGGCCGACTTCGTCCGCGTGGAATTGTCGAAAAAGAGCGCGTAGGCCAGCTCGTGGGGAAGAAGCGGCGTCTTCTTCCCGTCCCGGTCGAGCCAGGCCAGCGCGACGGCCACTTCGAGGAGGGCGGCCAGCTCGTCATCCGAATAGTCGTCGGTCAGGAGGAGGCTCCGGCCCATGAGCGGGGCCAGCTTGGCGGCGTCGAGCTTCCGGGCAGCGAGCGGCTTCAGCGGCACAGGGCCTCCTTGTCCTTCGCGAGTGAGGAGGGAATCAGGCTGAAAACAGCGGTCGCCTTCACCAGGTCGTCCACGGCGACCCATTCCCGCGTCGAGTGCGACAGCTCCTCGAGGCCGGGGGCGAAGCCGACGGTCGGGATGCCGAGGCGCCCCATCGTCGCCACGCCGTTGGTCGAGAAGTGCCAGCGCGAAATCGCCGGCTTCCTTCCGAGCCCGTCCTCCACGGCCCGCGCCATCCCCTGAACGAGCGGGTGGTTCTCCGGAAGGACCCACGTCGGAAAGTACTTGTCCTGCGTCGCCCGGGCCCCATTCCACCCCGGCTCGTCGTACGCGAGGAGGGTCACCTGCGCGTCGACCGCCTTGACGGCCGGGAGGGACCGGACCTCGGCCAGCGCGGTGTCGACCGTCTCGCCGACGGTCAGACGCCGGTCGAGCCAGATCTTGGCCTCGTCCGGGACGGCGCAGAGCGAGGGCGACTTGCAGTCGATGAACGAGACCGTGATGGACCCCTTCCCGAGGAACGGGTCATCCGCCAACCGGGCGTTCAGCTCGGCGATCTCGAGGATGATCGGGGCCATCCGGGTAACGGCGTTGATGCCACGGTGAGCGTGGGCCCCGTGCGCGGAGACCCCCTTCGTCGTCACCGTCATCTCCATCCGGCCCCGGTGGCCGCGGTAGACGTTGAGGTCGGTCGGCTCGCCGAGGATGACCGCGTGGGGGCGGATCCCCTCCTTCTCGATCAGATGGAGAAGCGGCGCGCCGTCACAGTCCTCCTCCATCACCGACGCCACGACGTAGAGCGTGACGTCCTTCGGGAAGCCGTTCTTCTTCGCGAGGGCCGCCCCGTACGCCATGCAGGCGATGGCCGGCAGCTCGTCCACCGCCCCTCTGCCGAAGACCTTCCCGTCCTCCAGCTTTCCCTGGAACGGGTCGTACTGCCACGCCGACGGGTCGCCCACGCCGACGCAGTCGATGTGGCCGTCCATCATGATCTTCAGCGGACCGTTCCCGATCCGCCCGACCACGCTGCCGAGCCCGTCGAAGAAGACCTCGTCGAAGCCGAGCGCCTCGTACTCCTTCTTCACGCGGTGGCACCGCTCCTTCTCGGTCCCGCTCTCGGCCCGGATCGCGATGAGGTCGCGCAGGAAGCGGACGATCTCCGCCTCCCTCGCCCGGGCCGCCTCGAGCGCCTTTCCGTCCTGGGTCATCCCATCCTCCTCGATGGCTGGATTCGTCCTGTCTCGTAGCTATCTCGAAAATATCTCGTAACTATCTGGTAACTATCTGGTAACTCCGGAATCGGCGTTGAAGGCTTCGATCGCCTCGTCCCAGGCGGGGAGCGTGTCGGCGAGATCCGACCAGAACGACGGACTCCAGAGGGCGTTCAGCTCCTCCGCCGTCTTCCCCTGCTGCTCCACCCAGGTGAAGTACTTCAGGTTGTGGAGCGCCTTGCGCCCTTCGTGGGTCAGCTCCCGGACGTGGTCGGTGGTCGCTCCGAGCAGGTACCGCTCGAAATCGACCGCCGCCGCCTCTCGGGAGTACGGACCCAGCGCCTCAGTCAGCTCCGCGAGCCGCGTCCGGTAGAGCGCCGACGAGTCGGTGAACGACGTGAGGACGAGGTCGCTCCCATCGAATTCGAACCAGCGCGCCGTCTTGATCGACGCGAGCAGGTTCGCGCAGCCGGAGATCCCGAGAAGCGGCAGCTCGTCGACGGTTGCCTTCGGGACGCCGCGGGAAACCAGCTGCTCCTGCCCCGCCGGCTCGTTGAACAGGCGGAAGACTCGAAGCGCCGCCTCGTCGTCGATCGCGGCGACGAAGTCGGTGTTCCTCACGTTGTGAATCCAGGGGACGTGCTTGTCGCCGCCCGCATCGATCCGGTGGCCGCCGAAGCCGTTCGTCAGGAGCGTCGGGCACTGGAGCGCC
>CALFNC010000435.1 GCA_937902605.1 uncultured Acidobacteriota bacterium
AGAAGAAGGCCGATGGAGACCGCGACCACCGCGATGGAGACCAGCGCCACGGCGGCCGTCCGCCAGGCACCGGCCGCCACGCCGGCCGGAAGGGCCGCCACGTCGTCGATGAAGAGGACCCCCGCCCCTAGCGTGATGACGGCGCCGCCGAGCGCCAGGAAAGCAGCCAGCCGGCCGGTCGGCCCGAGGTCGCGAAACATCGGGAGCGAGCCTACTAGGGACGCCGCGGCTTGGGAACCTCGGCCCCCTCCAGGTTCGGGGGGAGAATCCAGATCATGAATTTCCACACCATCATCGAGCCGTTCCGAATCAAGTCCGTCGAGGCGGTCAAGTTCACGACACGCGACGAGCGTGAACGCGCGCTGAAGGTCGCCCGCTACAACGTCTTCCTGCTGCGCGGGGAGGACGTCCTGATCGACCTCCTGACCGATTCGGGTACCGGCGCCATGTCGGCTGCTCAGTGGGGCGCGATGATGCAGGGAGACGAGACCTACGCCGGGAGCCGGTCGTTCTACCGATTCCAGAGCGTCATCCAGGATCTGACCGGCTTCAAACACATCATTCCGACCCATCAGGGGCGCGCCGCCGAGCGGATCCTCTTCCACACCGTCCTGAAGCCGTGGGACATCGTCCCGAGCAACACCCACTTCGACACGACGCGGGCCAACATCGAGGTGGAGGACGCCGAGGCGGTGGACCTCGTCATCCCGGAGGGAAAGGTCCCCTCGCTGATCCACCCGTTCAAGGGGAACGTCGACGTCGCCCGTCTCGAGAAGCTCCTGAAGGAGAAGGGGGACCACGTCCCGCTCGTGATGGTGACGGTGACGAACAACTCGGGCGGCGGGCAACCGGTCTCCCTCACCAACCTCAAGGCGGTCCGCGAGGTCTGCCACCGGTACGGCAAGCCACTCTTCCTCGACGCGTGCCGTTTCGCCGAGAACGCCTGGTTCATCAAGACGCGCGAGGAAGGGCAATCACACAGGACGCCGAAGGAGATCGCCCAGGAGATGTTCTCCCTCGCCGACGGCTGCACGATGTCGGCCAAGAAGGACGGCCTCGCCAACATCGGCGGCTTCCTGGCGATGAACGACGACACGTGGGCCCAGAACGCCCGGAACCTCCTGATCCTGACCGAGGGGTTCACGACGTATGGAGGCCTCGCGGGATACGACCTGGAGGCAGTCGCCCAGGGACTCGTCGAGGTGGTCGAGGAGAGCTACCTCCACTACCGGATCCGCTCCACCGCGTACTTCGCCGAGAAGCTGATCTCGGGCGGTGTCCCGATCATCCAGCCGCCCGGCGGCCATGCCGTCTACATAGATGCGCGGGCGATGCTGCCTCACGTCCCGCCGCTCCAATACCCGGGCATCGCGGTCGTAAACCAGCTCTACGTCGAGGCGGGGATCCGCGGCGTCGAGATCGGGACGGTGATGTTCGGGATGCACCCCGATGGGACCGAGACCCCGGGCGCGATGGACCTCGTCCGCCTCGCCATCCCGCGCCGCGTCTATACGCAGAGTCACATCGACTACGCCGCGGAGGGGGTGCTCGAGGTCTTCCGCAGCCGCGAGAAGCTGAGAGGCTACCGGATCACGAAGGCGCCGAAGGTACTCCGCCACTTCACGGCCGAGTTCGAGCCGTTGGGCTGACCCCGAGGGCGAAAAGAAACGGCGCCGGTCTCGACATCGGGGGCTCCTTTCAGAAGCCGCCATTATCGGAGACCGGCGCCAGGTCGTGTTTAGAGTCCCAGGGACGAGAGCGCGCCTGTTCGCGGTTGTTCGCGGGCTTCGCCGGCAAAAGGCCATAATTCCACCCGTGATCGACGTCGACCTCGTCCGATCTCGGTTCCCGGCCCTCTCGTCCAGCACCGTGTTCCTAGACAACCCTGGCGGGACGCAGATCGTTCGGAGCGCCCTCTTGCGAATGGAGCACTACCTCAAGCTGACGAACGCTAACCATGGCGGGGCCTTCCGGGCGAGCCGGGAGTCGGATGCGATAGTCGCCGAGGCCCGCACGGCCGCCGCTGACTTCCTGAACGCCCCTCGCCCGGAG
>CALFNC010000436.1 GCA_937902605.1 uncultured Acidobacteriota bacterium
CTTGACGGCTCCGTCCAGCGGGAGGTCCACGCCGAAATGCTTCCGGAGCGTCTCTCCGGTGAAGCTCGTCTTCGCAAGGAGGGTGAGGACCGGGTTCTTCACGTCCTCGATCCCGCCGGTCGCGTCGACCGAGAGGGCCCGGCCCCTGATCGTGATGCGGCTGAAGTGGACCCGCCCTGGCGAGAGAACCGCGTCGGTCCGGAGCGCGAAGGCGAGCTCCTCGCCGTCGTCCAGCTTGAACCGGACAGAGCGACAGAGGAACGTGGCCCTCGTCACGCGCGAGAAGAGCTCCGACCGGGCGATCAGGGCCGAGTCCTTCAAGAGGACATCCAGCTTTCCCCGCCACTCCCGGAACCGGTACGTCCCCTTCTGGATCACCGCCTCGCGGAGCCGGATGTCGAAGCCGCTCCCGTCCGGCGAGGCCAGCTTCGGGAAGAGCGACGAGAAGTTCGTCGTCCCATCGGGGAAGACCTCGAAGACGAGCCGCGGCCCGACGACCCGGAGCTTCGGAAGGTCGACCGAGCCCGACGTGACCCGCGGGATGCCTTGCAGCTCGATCTCGGCGGCCGAGAAGGCGTTTCCCGGCAGCCCGCGAGGGTCGTTCGCGACCGCGACATCCCGGACGATGAAGGCTGGCGGGACCAGCGACAGGTCGAACCCTCCGATCGTCACCGCCCGCCCGGCGGCCTGCGTCAGGATCTTCTCGGACTTCCTCCGCATCAGCTCCTGGAACCGGTGCGAGCGGAAGACAGCGTAGAGCACCAGCACCGACATCAACGCCAACAGGGTGTAGAGCCGCACGACCTTCACCTGCTTCAGCGTGAGGTGAGGAATGTGCGGGTGCGGGATCCGAACCATCGGGCGGAAGGTCAGGAGGAGGGGGTCTCGCGCTCCCCGCCGAACGAGAGCTTCGCAGCGAGGACGTCGAAGAAGGCCCGGCCCGGCATCCGGATGAGCGGGACGGTCTCCCGTGCCCGCGCGATCCAGATCCTCGTGTCGGCGCTGACGAGGAACCCTTCCTGGCCGTCCAGCGTCACGTAAATGTCGGTGGGGTCTCCTTCCACCACGAGGCCGAGCTTCACCGTGTCGGGGAGAACGAGAGGACGCAGCGAGAGCGTGTGCGGGCAGATCGGTGTGAGGACGAGGGCGGGCATCGTGGGCTCGAGGATCGGACCGCCAGCCGAAAGGTTGTAGGCCGTGGAGCCGGTCGGCGTCGAGACGATGAGGCCGTCCCCCCGGTAGCGTGAGACGGTTCGCCCCTCGATCTCCACCCGGATGGTCGCGATCCGTGAGATGGCCGACTTCGACAGGACCGCGTCGTTGACCACGCGGAAG
Organism: uncultured Acidobacteriota bacterium; assembly: GCA_937902605.1. GTDB lineage: Bacteria > Acidobacteriota > Thermoanaerobaculia > UBA5066 > UBA5066 > CAIMWE01. The sequence goes on from CALFNC010000436.1 coordinate 1,336, forward strand.
CGGCGCGACGGCTGCCCCGGCCGTGTGATCGTCACCGAGAGGAGGCGGCGGCGCTCGGTGGGCGCCCCCCCCGCGAGCGCCAGGTCGAGGAGGGGCTCGTACTCGCTCGGCGCGCAGGAGGTGAGGAAGCCGAGCGTCCCGATGTCGATCCCGAGGATCGGGACGCCGGAGGCCGGGTAGCGCGCGACCGACAAGAGCGTCCCGTCCCCGCCGAGCGTGATCACGAGGTCGACCTGCGAGCACATTTGGCTCCGCGGGACGCCGCCGACCAGGCGCCGGACGGCCGCGGACTCGATGTCGTGGAGGACAACCAGGCCCCTCTGCTTGAGGACCTTGTCGAGCTGCCGGGAGAGGGCGAGCGCCTGGACGCTGGTCGTACGGGTCACGACGCCGACGCGCCGCACCGGTGTCCTCTTTCTGTTTCCTGGCTTCACTCCTGAATTTTAGCGGGTTCCGCCCGGAACCAGGCGAGGAACTCCACGTTCCCGTCTGCCCCCGTGATGGGCGATTCGATCACGCCGCTCGGGCGGAGGCCAAGGCTCTTCGCCGCGGCCACGACGCGGTCGACGGCCCGCGCCCGGACCGCCTCGTCGCGGACGATCCCTCCACGCCCCACCTCGCCCCGCTCCGACTCGAACTGCGGCTTGACCAGGAGGACGAAGTCGGAACGCGGAGCGGCCAGCGGGACGACGGCCGGAAGGACCAGCGCGAGCGAGAGATCGGAAGAGCAGACGTCTGAACTCCAGTCACGCCAAAATCTCGTATGCCGTCTTCTGCTTGAAAAAA
>CALFNC010000437.1 GCA_937902605.1 uncultured Acidobacteriota bacterium
ATCTACGCCGAGCACGAGGACCCGCAAACCGTGAGCCGGCTTCTCGACGAGACCGAGCAGGCGCTCCGCGCCCTCGCGTGACCGGCTGCCGGGTCCCGGGTTCCCTCGTAACACTGCTACCCCTTGTCGACGACGACCGTGCCATTGCCGGTGAACCGGCAGAGCGGGCGGTCTCCGAGCTCGGCGTACCGAGCGCTCGGCTCGACCGTCTCCGCGTCCAGTTCACCGATGTAGGCAACGACGTTCGCCGCCGCCATCAACAGCGGCTCGGCGGTGGAGACCGGCACTCGCTCGGGCTCCGAGCCGACGGACATGGCGACCACGCCGTCCCCGAGGAACTTCAGAAACGGATAGGCTCCCGGGCGGTGGAATTCGAATGACGGGTCCTCGCGGAAGCCGAGCGTGCTCTCGAATGCGAGGACCCGGCTCGGATCGACCGAGAGGAAGCCCCCTCCAGGCCCGATGAGGTAGGGCTGCCGGCTTCGGTGGGCGAGCAGGAGGATTCCGTCACCGCTGGCCCGCAGAAAGAGACGTTCGAACGGCCCGGGAAGGCTCGTTTCGGGCTCGAGGACCGGGAAGCCCCTGCGACCCGTGATCGCGTCCTGGCGCACCACGATTCCAGTCCCCGTCTTGGCCGACAGCAGCCCCCCGGCACTCACGAGGAACGGTCCGGACGGCTTCAGAGCGGCCTTGCCGAGCTTCCCAGCCCCCGACCCGTTGACGGCGGCGCGGGCCAGGCGGGAGAGCGTATCGTCTTCCTCGCCGCCCACCATCCGCTCCGCTCCCGCTGCCCGGAAGTGCTCGGCGGCCAGATCGCCCAATCCCAGCTTCTGGAAGACGAGGCCCAGCGTCAGGTGGGCCTTGCGGTGGGCCGGCGCAATCTGAATCACGTTCTCCAGCGGCCCTTGGGCTTCCCCGAAACGGCCAGCCTTGAAGAGAATCAGACCGAGATTGAACAGGAGAGGCACCGAGGACGGGAAGGACGAGAGAACGTCACGCGTGATCGTCTCCGCGTCTTCGTAGTGGCCCAAGTGGAAGAGCGTGAAGGCGAGGTTCGCGAGGACCTCCGGCTCCTGCGCCCGGAAGCGTCGGGCGTCCTCGAGCTCGCGCCGTGCCTCCTCGTAATGACCCAGCCGGATCTCTTCCTTGCCCCGGTTCAGGTGCAGCAGGAAGATCCCCTGGTCGAAGAATGGAGCGGTCCGCCCCGGCCCCGGCTCGGCAGGACGCCCGCTCATTTCCTCCGCCGGTTCTCTCCCGTCTCGACCCGCCCGAGGACGGGCTCGGTGCGAGGACTCTCGATAGCGTTAGAGATCACCGCTCCTCCGTCGGAGCGTCCGAGCCGGACGGGCGCCGATGACCGGGGAGTACCAAGGCCCGCCGACACGGCAGTCGTGCGGCCGCGGAATCCTCCGCCCAAGAGCTGCCCACCGCCAGCGCCAGCGTATACCAGCATCGCGCGACGGATGTACTCGTGGGTCTCGGGGTATGGCGGCACACCGGAGTGCCGCTGGACCGCCCCCTCACCCGCGTTGTAGGCGGCGAGCACCAGGGGAAGGTCCCCGCGGAACATGACCATCAGATCGGCGAGATACGCGACTCCGCCCCGGATGTTCTCGACGGCGTCGTGGACGTTCTTCACGCCGTAGCGGAGGGCGGTCTGGGGCATCAGCTGCATCAGCCCACGCGCTCCCTTCCGGGAGACCGCCCGCGGGTTGAAGTTCGATTCGACCAGGATCACGCTCTTGACGAGCCTCGCATCCAGTCCGCGCCTCGACGAATGCTCCTGGATCGCCTCGTCGAAGGGGGTCGTGGCGTCCTTGCGGGAGAGGAGGTACCCGTCGCTCGGCGTACGGCCCTTCACCAGCCAGCCGCTCCCGACATCGTTGAAGATCGTGATGGAGCCGTTGGAGCGCCGAAGAATCTGGACATCGCCCTTCGCGTCCGTCGCGAAAACACCACACGACACCACTAGGCACAAAACGCCTGCGGCCTTCATCTCCGGGGATTATATGAGGTTCCGGGAACGAGGGCCTCAGCGATCCGCCGGGACCAGCCGCTCCCTGGCCTTCGAGAGGCCTGCCTGGAGGGCCTCCCCGATTCTCGTGGCGTCTTTTCCACCGGCTTGCGCCAGGTCGGGTTTGCCGCCACCCTTGCCGCCGACAACCGGCGCCATCGCCTGAGCGAGCTCGTGCGCGGAGACCCGGCCGGTGAGGTCGGGCGTAACCGCGGCAAGAAGGGTCACCTTCCCCTCGTGCTCGGTGCCGATCAGAACGACTCCCGACTTCAGCTTGCCGCGGAAGGTGTCGGCCAGGTTTCGGAGCTCGTTCACGGGTAGCGAGGGCACCTGCCGTGTGAGGACCTTGACGCCGCCGACCTCCTCGACATCCGCCTCCCCACGGGATTCCGCCGCGCCTCCGCCCGATGCCAGCTGGACCTTCAGTCGAGCGATCTCCTTCTCGTGATCGCGGAGGCGGTGAGAGAGATCTCTCACCTTCCCGGCCAGCTCCTCGGGGGTCGCTTGGAGGAACTCTAAGAGCTCCCCGATGATCACCTCGTCCCGTGAAAAGCGTTCGACGGCGCCGAGCGCGGTCACCGCCTCGATCCGACGGACCCCGGCTGCGAGTCCCTTATCCGAGATCACCTTGAACGCCCCGATCTCCCCGGTCCTCTCGACGTGGCAGCCGCCGCACAGTTCCGTCGAGAACCCGGGGACATCGACGACGCGGACCCGCTCGCCGTACTTCTCGCCAAAGAACATCATCGCGCCCGTCGCCTTTGCCTCGTCCATGGACATCTCCGCCTTGGCGACTGGGACGTCCCGGAGAACCTCCTCGTTGACGAGCCTTTCGATCGCGGTGATCTCCGCCGCCGTCGTCGGGCGGCTCGCCGCGTAGTCGAACCGGAGCCGATCCGGGGCGACGAGCGACCCCATCTGCCGGACCGTCTCCCCGAGGACCTTCCGGAGCGCGGCGTGGAGAAGGTGCGTGCCAGTGTGGTTGGCCTGGGTCCTCCGGCGCGCCCACTCGTCGACCTTCATGTCGACATGACGGCTCTCGCGATGATCAACGTAGCCTGGGAACCGGCCTTCTTCGACTCGAATCCGATGCAGAGTCCATCGACCCGCGGGACCCTTCTGAACATCAAGAACCACAGCTCGACCGCTGCTCCACAGCATCTCGCCGACATCGCCGACCTGTCCGCCGCCTTCAGCGTAGAAGACGGTCCTCTTGGTAACGACAATCGCCTCATCGCCGACCTGCAGCTCATTAACCCAGAGCACCCCGTCCTTGAACACGCCGAGGACTTCGGCTCCAGCGAGGGATAGGAAATCCTGCTCCGGATGGCCCCGAAACGTGGTCTCCCAGTCCGCACCTCCCTCAAGCTGCTTACCTTCCTCCCCGAATTTCGATGCCGCCTTCGACCGCTTGCGCGCCGACGCCATCCCCTTCTCGAACCCGGCCCGGTCGACGCTCACCCCCTCATCGAGAGCCAGCTCCTCGATCAGGTCGAGCGGGATGCCAAACGTGTCGTAGAAACGGAAGACGGTGTCGCCCGACAACGAAGACTCGCCCCGCCGCCGAAGGTCCGAGATCGCCTCGCCGACGCGGTCCGCGCCGGCCGACATGGTCTTGACGAACCGCACCTCCTCGTCGTGGAGCATCTTCTCGAGCGCCAGGACCCGCTCACCGAGCTGATCCGACTTCTCGAAGTAGGTCCCCAGGAAGACCCAGACGACCGGGTCGACCAGCTCGTCCAGAAACGGCCGCTCGATACCGAGACGTCGCCCGTATCGCGCGGCGCGACGGATGATCCGGCGCAGGACGTAGCCGCGTCCCTCGTTTGATGGCATGACGCCGTCCGTCATGAGCATCGTGGCGGCGCGGACGTGGTCGGCGATCACCCGGAACGGCGCGTCCTCGACCGCCATCCCACCCAGGTACGACCGGCCAGAGATCTCCTCGATCCGCGCGATGAGCGGCGCAAAGAGGTCGGTGTCGTAGTTGTTGTTCTTCCCTTCGAGGAGGGCCGTAATCCGCTCGAGGCCGGCCCCCGTGTCGACCGACGGCTTCGGGAGCGGCGACGTCTTCCCCGAGGCGTCCCGGTCGTACTGCATGAAGACGAGGTTCCAGATCTCGATGACCCGGTCCCCCTTCCCGTTCGGCTGGTCGTCGCCAGGCACGGCCGGGCCCTGGTCGTAGTGCAGCTCGGAGCAAGGCCCGCAAGGCCCGGTGTCCCCCATCGACCAGAAGTTGTCCTTCTCGCCGAACCGGAGGATCCGCTCTTTCGGGAGGTGCCGCTCCCAGAGCGCCGCGGCCTCGTCGTCGTCGAGATAGACAGTCGCCCACAGGTGCGATGGGTCGAGCCCATACCACTTCGGGTCCGTCACCAGCTCCCAGGCGAACTCGATGGCGTCCTTCTTGAAATAGTCGCCGAAGGAGAAGTTCCCGAGCATCTCGAAGAACGTGTGGTGCCGGGCCGTGTAGCCGACGTTGTCGAGGTCGTTGTGCTTTCCGCCCGCCCTCACGCACTTCTGGGCGGTCGTGGCGCGCGTGTAGGCGCGCGTCTCCCTCCCGAGGAACAGGTCCTTGAACTGGTTCATCCCGGCGTTCGTGAAGAGGAGGGTCGGATCCTCCGCCGGGACGAGGGACGACGAGGGCACCCGCCGGTGCCCCTTGGACTCGAAGTACGAGAGGAATTTTTCCCGGACCTCCCACGAGGTCCACGTCTTAAGGGTCATCGGGGGATTCGCCTTTCTTGCGGAGCGCCTCGAGCACGGCGGCTACCGAGAAGCCGCGTCGGACGAGATGGTCGAAGAGTTTCTTCGACGTAGCCGCCGGCGTCAAACCGACCGGAAGAGTCCTCGCCTTCCGGTCGAGAGCCCCTCGGAGCGCCGCCCGCTCGTCTTCCGCCGGAATCTTGGCGAGGGCGCCGTCGATATCGTCCCGCCCCAGGCCGCGGCTCCGGAGCTCCGAGGCGATCCGGTTCCTCCCCATCCCGCGCCCGGTCCGGGACCTGGCGAGGGCATCCGATGTTGCCGCGTCGTCGACGAGGCCCGCTGCCGTCAGCGCATCCAGGACTTGCTCGACCTCGGCCGCTTCGAAGCCCTTGCGCCGAAGCTTCCGCGCCAGCTCCCGCCTCGCGTGGGCGCGCCGGGCGAGGTACGCGAGCGCGGCCTCGCGACAGGATGTCAAGGCTGGTTCGAGAAGTCGAACGGGGACTCTTCCTGAAGCGGGTTCATCTCGTCGGGCGCCTTCATCGACGCCTCCATCTGCTCCTGCGAGATGTCCGAGGTCGACTGGATCCCCTGGATCTTCAGCTTGAACTCGTTCGGGTTGGTCGACCGCCGGATGGCCTCCTCCAGCGCGATGAGGCCCGCCTTGTAGAGCTGGTAGAGGGACTGGTCGAAGGTCTGCATCCCGTACTGCGACGTCCCGGTCTTGATCGCGTCGTGGATGTACTTCGTCTTATCTTTGTTCTCGATGCAGTCCCGGATGTAGTTGGTCGAGATCAGGATCTCCACGGCCGGGACCCGTCCCAGCCCGTCCGCGCGTGGGAGCAGCCGCTGGGAGACGACGGCCTTCAGGACCGCGGCGAGCTGGAGCCGGATCTGCTTCTGCTGGTGGGGCGGGAAGACCGAGATGACACGGTTCACCGTCTCCGTCGCGTCCATCGTGTGGAGTGTGGAGAGGACCAGGTGCCCGGTCTCGGCGGCCACGAGAGCGGTTTCGACCGTCTCGAAGTCGCGCATCTCACCGACCAGGATCACGTCCGGGTCCTGCCGAAGGGCGGCTCGCAGCGCGGACGAGAACGACCGCGTGTCCACCTCGAGCTCCCGCTGGTTCACGATCGACTTCTTGTCACGGTGGAGGAACTCGACCGGGTCCTCGACCGTCATGATGTGCTCGGCCCGCGTCGCGTTGATGTAGTCGATCATCGCGGCGAGGCTGGTCGACTTCCCCGAGCCGGTCGTCCCCGTCACGAGGATCAGCCCTCGGGTCTCCTGGCAGATCCTTTCGACGATCGGCGGCAGCAGCAGCTCTTTTACCGGCTGGATCCGGGCCGGGATGACGCGGCAGACCATGCCCACCGTCCCGCGCTGCTGGAAGATGTTGCAGCGGAACCGTCCGAGGCCCGGCACCGAATAGGCGATGTCGATGTCGAAGTTATTCTTGAACTTCTCTTTCTGGCGAGACGACATGATCGAGAACGCCATCGCGATCGTGTCTTCCTGCATGAGGCGCTTGAGGTCGGACAGGGCGATCAGGTCCCCGTCCACACGGATGATCGGGTGGGCGCCGACCTTCAGGTGGAGGTCGGATGCCTTCCGCTCGACCGCGATCTTGAGGAGATCGTTGATGTGCATGGCTTCCCTTCCTGCGCCTCGGGTCTCGGCAGCATTCTGTACTGGCGGGAGGATAGGCTCCCAGACCGCGGCCGGTCAACGCGCCGTAAGATACGCTCCGTGTCGTTCGCTTCGGGAGTCCTCCTCGCCGGCGGCGCCTCCCGGAGATTCGGCGCCATCAAGCTCCTGCATCCGTTTCGCGGCGAGCATATGGTCCTGTCGGCGGTTCGCGCGTTCCTGGCCGCCGGGCTCGACGAGGTCCTCCTCGTCGTCGGCGCCCACGGCGCGGTCGGCGACGCGGTCGTGGGGACCGGCGTCCGCACGGTCGTCAACCCGGATTGGGAGTCTGGCATGTTCTCTTCCGTCCGGGCCGGGCTCTCATCCGTCGACGCCCGCTCCCGACTGGTTCTCCTCTCTCCCGCCGACCTTCCGCTCCTGACCGGCGGCGTAGTCGGGAGAGTCCTCGCTGAGGCCCTGCAGGCCGGGGATCGGTGCGTCACCGTGCCCACCTCGGGCGGGCGCCGGGGACACCCGGTAGCTCTTCCGGCCGCGATCGTGGAAGAGGTCCTCGCGTGGCCGTTCACCGCGAGG
>CALFNC010000438.1 GCA_937902605.1 uncultured Acidobacteriota bacterium
GAGATATTGGCGTGACTGGAGTTCAGACGTGTGCTCTTCCGATCTGCCCGCGAGAGTCCGGGGAAGAGGAGGAGGGCGGCCAGCGCGGCGGCCGGAGCCAGGAGGAGCGCAGTCTGGACGAGGAGCGCCGCGGTGAGGGTGGCCCCGAGCAGCAGTCCCCGGAGGACGGCGCCGCGGCCTTCCGGGGCCCGGAGCGCGAAGACAAACGTGGCGGCGACGGCGACGACGAGCGGCGGCTCGAGGAAGTGGTGGTCGATCGAGGCGACGCGGGAGGCGTCGAGGAGGACCGTTGACAGCCCGAGCCCAAGGCCGGCGGCGAGGCCAGGGATCCACCCCGAGCGTCGCGCGACGAGCAGCGCGGCCGCGGCGGCGAAGAGCGAGAAGACCACGGGCGGGAACCAGGCGACCCGCCGGAGGAGAAGGAGTGGAGTCGAGCCCCCGAGTAGCCGGCCGACCGTCCCTGCGGCCAACGGGTAGAGCGGTGGCCACGGGCAGAAGGCGCCGCCGACGCCGCGCCTCGGGTCGAAGGTCAGGACCGACGGGAGGTGGGCCGCGGTCCAGGCAATCCTGCGCGCCTGGTATTGGTCGTCGAACGGCGGGAACTGCGGGACACCATTCTGGAATGCGGTGCCGGCGTTGGCGGACCGCAGGCCGAAGGCGACGGCCAGGACGACGAGGGCGAGCGCGGCGAGGGACGCGAAGGTCTGATGGCGGGTTGCTTTCGTCATCGCTCCCTCGCGAAGACGAGGAGGCTTTCTTTCACGCGGGCGGTCTTGCCGAGGAGCGCGCGGAGCCCGCGGCCGTATGCCTCGAGCTGCGGCCGATAGAGAGCCTCCCGCAGCGTCCGGCCGGCGGGGGAGTCGAGGCGGTCGGTCTTCCAGTCGACGATCACGAAGCCGTCGTCTTCCTCGAAGAGAAGGTCGATCTTCCCCTCGATGAGGGGCGACCCGTCGAGGGAGTCGTCGCGGAAAAGGATCGGGAGCTCCACGAACCGTCTCTTCGCTGCAATGGCCCGGGCGAGGACGGGATGGGCGGCGAGGCTATAGGCGAGCCGGGCGACCTCGGACCGCTCGTCAGGCAGGAGAGACCGCGTCGCCGCCTCCAGCGCCTCGCGCAAGGGCAGCGCTCCATCGGGCGAGAGGAGTCCCTCCATCGTCTCGTGGACGGCGATCCCGATCCGAACGGCTCGGCCCCGCCGCTCCTCATCGCGTTCGGCGGCGGGAAGGTCCTCCGGGCGGGCGACGCGTATCCCCTCGGCCGGTTTTTCGCCCGCGCGGCGAAGGGGACGGGCCGCGGTCTGACGGGCCCGTTCTAGCAAGGCCTCGGCCTCGGCCATCCGCTCCTCGACATCGCTCGGGCTCTCCCCGGGGGGATTTGCCGGCGGCGGGGGCGGCCGGCGGACATCTCCCTCGACCAGCTCCACGAAGGCGGCAAGCGGGGGCGCAGGACGCTCGAAGGAGGCGATCGGGGCGAGGAGGGAAGTCGTTCCGCTCTTCCTGAACCACGAGACCGCCAGCATCTCCTTGGCGCGCGTCAGGCCGACGTAGAGGAACCGCTTTTCCTCAGCGAGCCGGCGCCGGTCGAACGCCGCTAGGAGTCGGCGAGCCCCCGGGGTTCGGACTGACCTCCCGGCAAACTTCAGGGAGACCCCATATTCCCCGCCGGCCCGGTCGTAGAAGATCCCCGGGAGGTCGTGCTTCGTCCGGAGGCCGAGGTCGGCCAGGACGACGACGTTGAACTCGAGCCCCTTGGCTTTGTGGATGGTGATGAGCCGGACGGCATCGACTTCCTCGGCGTAGGCGCGGGGCTCTCCCTCGTTCGTCTCCAGCTTGAGCGAGAGCCGCTCGGTGGCCTGGCGGAAGGAGAGCCCTTCCCGGTCCAGCTCGCGGGCCATCGCCACGAGGCGTTCGAGGTTGGCGGCTCCCTGGACGCCGTTCACGACGGCCCCTGCCTCCACCGCGCAGAAGGCGAGGCGAGCCGAGAGGAGGTCGGCGACCGTCTCGGCGAACGGTCGCCGGTGGCGGCTCGCGTGAAGACGCGCCAGAAGCGAGACCGCTTTCCCGGCCGGGCTGGCGGAGGGAAGGCTCTCCCAGTCGTCGAACCGGCCGCCCGCTTCCGCCGCCTCGACCAGCTCCAGGTCGGTGAGGCCGAAGAGGAATGACTTGAGCGCGGCGACGGTGGAAACGGCATCTCCCGGGTCGTCGATCGCTTTCAACGCCGCGGCGACGGCGGCGGTCTCCTCGCGACGAAAGAAGCTCTTCCCTCCCTCGAGGATCGCCGGGATGCCGGCAGCCCGGAAGACCTCCTGGAGGCGGTCGATCGCCTCGTTCCGGTAGACGATGACGGCGACGTCCTTCCACGCCTCGCAGGGGAAGCGGCCGTGCAGCTGGAGCAGGAGATTGGCGACGGCGTTGGCCTCCTGATCGGCAAGGCATGGATCCTCCTCGGGCTCGTCATCGGCGTCGACGATGGAGCCATCGGCAGCCGGCGGAAGGAGGTGGATCACCGGCCGTTCGAGCTGCGAATGGACGCGCCCGGGTTTCGGCTCCAGCGGGGCGTAGCCGATCTCCCAGGGCTCGTCGTCCTTCTCGACCATCGCTCCGGCCAGGAGGGCGTTCACGTAGTCGAGAATCCGCGGATCGGAGCGGAAGTTCGTCCGGAGAGAGACCCGGCCTTCCTCGTCGAACCGATCGCGGACCTCGCGGTAGCTCTCGACATCGGCCCGGCGAAAGCGGTAGATCGACTGCTTCGGGTCGCCGACGATGAAGAGGCTGCCCGACTCGGGCTCCAGACTTCGCCACTCGACCGGATCCTGCGGCTCACCTCCGGCGAGGCGCATGACGATCTCGGCCTGCACGGGATCGGTGTCCTGGAACTCGTCGACGACGAGCGCCGGGTACCGGTCACGGAAGTAGCTCCGGATCGCCGGCGAGCCGCGCAGGAGATCGCGGGCCTTCAGGAGGAGATCGTCGAAGTCGAGGAGGCCCTGTCGCCGCTTCTCCTCCTCGATCTCCCGCAGGAGGCCGTCGCGGATCGACGCGACCAGCTCGGCGAGGGGGCCCTCGAGAAGCAGCGTCGAGAAGAGGCCGGGAAGCGCCTTGAAGCGTTCCTTGCACTCCTCGAGAAGCTGACGGACCGCCGGCTCGTAGAGCTTCTGCTTCCCGCGACTGAAGTTGAAGACCTTGCCGGGATTCCAGATGGCGAGCTGTTCGATCGGGACCTGCTGGATCCTTCGAAGCTCGGCGTTGCCCTCGGCCACCTGGGCAGCCTTGGCGTCGGTGCGGGCCTCGGCGGGCACCTCATCGAGGGTCGTCTCGAAAAGCCCGATCAGCGCCGCGATCTCGACGTGCGCCTCGGCGAGCGGGTCGGAGGGGAGCGTCGTCCCGTCGAGGAGCGTCCGGTTCTTGAGGAGCTCCCGCGCCAGCTCGAGGAGGCCCTGCGGCGAAGCCCCGGCCTCGAGCGCGCGCGAGACCGGGCTCGCGGCGTTCCGCGCCTCGCGGTCGAGCCACGTGGCGAAGCTCTCGGCAAGGAGGCCTTCGGCGCGGGTGGCATCGGTGGCGGCGAAGTCGGGGTCGACGCCGGCAGCCACGGGCTGTTCCCGGAGGAGACCGGCGCAGAAGGAATGGATCGTCGAGACCTCCGCGCTCTCCAGCTCCCGCTGGGCCTGCACGAGCGCTTGCCGCCACTCGGAGTTCTCCTCGTGCTCGACGGCCTCGTCCAGCGCCTCCCGTAGGCGCACCTTCATCTCGCCGGCCGCCTTCTCCGTGAAGGTCATCGCGGCGATCTGGGAGAGCGTCCGACCCCCTTCCTTGAGCATCCAGAGGATCCGCTGGATGAGCGTCGTGGTCTTTCCGGTCCCGGCCGCCGCCTCCACGAGGTGAGACGACTCGTAGTCCTGTTCGGCCCGGTCCCGTTCGGCCTGGTCCGGGAGAGGGACGGCGTCTCGCGGCGTCATCGCAGCTCCTCGAAGAGCCGCGTCGGGCTCGTCGCCGGCTCGGTCGCGCGCTTGCGCTCGAAGACCGCGGTGTGCCCCGGCCCGCAGATCGTCCGGAAATCGCAGTACCTACACGACTCTTCCCCGTCGAAGGAGGAGCGGGTCTTTGGCACGAAGTCGCCCGTCTCGAAGACTTGTCCGGCCAGGTCGAGGAACCGGCCAAGGGAGGCGACGGCCTCCCGGGTCTGCTCGGAGGTGAAGGCGACCGGGGTAACCCTGGTCTTTCCCGTCCTGTCGTCCCGTCCGACGAAGAGGTACTCGGAGGAGACCTCCTCGCCGCCCAGCCGACGGGCCGCGAGTGCATAGACCGGTAGCTGAAGCCGCTCGCCTCCGACCACGAGGAGGTCCGGGCGCTTTCTGGAATAGGGGCGGGGCCTCGCGAACTTGTAGTCGATGACCCGGAGAGCATCATCGATGGCCGAGCGGTCCAGCCGGTCGATCTGGCCTGACAGTCGCCACGTGGTTCCTGCCGAGGCGTACTCGACCGGCTCGGGGGTGGAGAGGGCGTCGTCGCCCTCGGTGTCTGCCCCGCTGGGCACCGGCCCGAAACGGATCTCGGCGCCTGCGACCGGGGGACCGTCCGGGCGCGCCCGCTCGAAATCGAGGACGGCGTTCACCAGCGTTTCCAGCTCGCGGGCCGCGAGCGACACGAACACGGGCGCGACCTCTTCGCCGATAGCATCGGCCCAGCTCTGGGAAGCCGTCTCTGCCAGCTGCCTCGCCCGGCTGCGAGCATCGGCTTCCGTCAGGTTCCCGAAGCTCCTCCCGTGAGCGATCAGGTCGCGGGCGAGCATGCGGAGCGCCTCGTGCGCGAGGGAACCCCTCGTCATCGGGTCGAGGACCGGAAGTCCCGCCGTCATCTCCTCCCGAGGGGCCAGACGCAGGACGTGGGCGAAGAAGACGCGATACGCGCAGGTGGCCAGCTGTTCGAGACGGCTGGCTGAGACGACCCGCCCGGCGAGCGAGGAGAGCGAGGGGCGACGCCCGAGCCGCCCCTCGTGCGCAGTGAAGGTCCCCTTCAGCCGCGCGGCCCGGCGCGACAGCGCCCGCGCGAGGGCTTCCTCCGACGTGAGACGCATACCGAGGCCGGGGCTGGCCTGCAGGGCGCGAAGGAGCGCTTCGGACCCGTCCAGCGCCGGCCCGGCCGGCTCCACCCTCCCGAGGAGCACCCTCCGGACACCCTTGCCCTCGAGGGCGCGCTGGCGCAGCTCCTTCTCCGAGACCGCGTGCCGCGCGGTAGATGCAGGTGACGCCGTGGACGCAATAGCGAGGTGATCGAGCAGGTAGGGGGAGAGGACTCTGGGGCGGTCGGCGCTCGCGTCCCGCTCGGTGGCCAGCAGGACGAGCCGGGTGCGGGCGCTGGCCGCGGTGATCTCGAACAGGAAGCGCTCCTCCCGCGCGTGGCGGAGTCCGCTTCGGGGGGCCAGGGAGCACCTGGTCTTCTCGGCGATCGCGGCCCGCTCGGCGTCGAAGAGAAGTGGGTCGGGCAGGCCGCGCTTGGGAAAGGTCTGCTCGACGAGGCCCGGGACGACGACGAGGTCGAACCGGAGGCCGCGAGCGGAGACGGCGGAGAGGAGCGCGATGCCATCCCGCTCGAACCGTCCCTGGCGGGCCGGCTCCGTGTCGAGGGCGTCGGGGAGAAGGGCGACGACGTCCCCGATCGTCTTCGTCCCGGCCTCGACGGTGCCTAGGGAGGTGATCGCGTCGACGGCGGCAACGGCAGCGGCAGCGAGGAGCTTCCTCCCCGGGGCGTTCCCGAAGAGGAGGTCGGCCGCCCGGGCGATGCGCTCGCCCCACGCCGTCCACGGGGCGTCCGAGGTCTCGGGCAGGGCCGCGAGGACTGTGTCGACGGCGGCGGAGAGCTCCTCGAGCGCCTCGGTCTCCCGCCGCTGGCGTCGAACGGCCCTCCCCTCTGGGTCGTCGGCCGCGTGGAGGGGCGCCGACAGGCGCTCGCGGGCGGCCTCGAGCTTCCGTTCGAGCGCCTCGCGTCCGCGGGTGAACCGGAGGGACCCGAGCGCCGTGACGAGGCGGGCCGGGCGGTAGGGGCCGGCGGAGGAGGTCATACCGAGACCGTCGAGGAGCGAGAAAAGCTCCTCGAGCGCGGCGCGGGGCACGTCGTCTGCCGCGAGGGCGAAGAGCGCCCGGATCGCCAGCCCCTCCGGCGAGCGCGAGGTTCCGGGGCCGGCCGGCCGGAAGAACGGGAGGTTTCGGAGGCGCAGCTCGGCCGCGATGGCAGGCTCCTGGCGCGGAGGGTCGCGGACGATGACCGCCATCCGGTGAAGAGGGATGCCGTCGGCGACGCCACGAAGCAGCTCGCGAACGACCTCCCGCGCCTCGACGTTCTCCGTAGGGGCTAAGACGGTGAGGACCTCGGGGCCACCTGGGCCGGCCGCGAGGGGAGTGGGCGGGACGCCGAGAAGCCGCCGGAAGAGGTCGCCGCGAACCGGTGGTCCGGAGGCTCTGGCAGGAGGTGGATTGCTGGGATCGGCTCCTTCGGGGACGAATGCGATGACGGGCCGCGAGAGGGCCACGCGGGACAGGAGCGTCTCCCGGATGCCCCCCAGATCGTAGAGGCCGTAGACGAGGAGCGGCGCGGGGTGTGGCGTGAGAGCGCCCCCCGCCGCTCGCTCGAGGAGTGACGTCGCGTCCGAGAAAGCGGAGCGGAAAGACTCGAGCTTTTCGATCGAGGCGCCAACGGCATCGAGGAAGGCCCGGCGGTCGGGCGCCGCCGCGAGAGAGGTGGGGGACCGCAGGACGCTCGCCGGAACCCAGGCATCGCGAAGGTCGTCGGCGGTCCGGACCAGGGCGGCCGCGAGCGACGGCCGCTCGCGGAGCGGCCCGAACTGGTCCGCCTCCGGCGTTTCGAGGAGGGCGCGCCTGGCGAGGAGCGCCGCGCCCAGCTCCGGGAGGTCGGGCCGGGGGTCGGAGCCGGGGACGACCTGCCGCGCCAGGTCGACGAAGGTGAGGAACCGGACGTTGGCGATAGCGCCGCGGCGGTCGGCCGCGAGCCTTCTCAGGTAGACCGCCAGCAGGTTCGAGCCGGCCAGGACGTCTATCGGACGGAGGACATCTCCCTCCTGGAGCAGCCCGAGATGCCGGAGGAACTCCGTCTCCAGCGCCTCGAACGGACCGGTGTAGAGGATGTGGCTGAGGGGGACGGCCTCCACGCAGGAAGTCTAACCGTCCCCTCTTTTTGCGGAGTTAGACTCGCGACGGAAGCGCATGGGGCCCGGTGGCCCTCCTGGTCTTCAAAACCAGTGTGCTCGCTCCGAGAGGGGCGGCGGGTCGGTTCGACTCCGACACGCTTCCGCCATCCGCCCACCGGCCAGCGAGGGCCCCATCGGCCCAGCGACCGAGAGCATAGGATCTCGAACGTGCAGCAGGACGACCTGATTCGCCTGATCGAGCGGTTCCATCGCGCATTCCCGGCCGACCCGCCGGGGGCGCTTCGTGACTTCCTTCGCGTGGAGGAGTGGCTTCGGCGGGATGGTGACGACGCGGGGGCCCGGGCCCTGGCCGACGCGCTATGGGTCCTGGCTCCCGAGATCCCGTTCGCCTCGGACGAGGCCCGGGCCGCGTTCTTTCACGGCCTCGCCCACTTCCTAGCCTCTCCGGGGCCTGCGTTCGACGAGGAGCGGGCCCGCGAAGCGATGGAGGTGCCGCGGATGATCCGGGAAAAGCAGCCGGACGCCCACGGCTGAACGCGATCGATTCCTCGATCCTTTATCCTTCCGGGCGATGAGCCGACGGATTCTGGTCTGCGACGACGAAGCCGACATCCGGGAGTCGCTCGCCCTTCTTCTTCGCGACGAGGGGTACGACGTCGTCTCCGTCTCCAGCGGACCGGCCGCGGTGTCGGAGGCGGCAGAGGCCGACGCCCTGCTGCTCGACATCAAGATGACGGGACAGGATGGTCTCGAGACGCTGGCCGAGATCCGGAAGCGGGGTCTGCGTCTGCCGGTCGTCATGATCTCCGGCCACGCCGACATCCGGACCGCGATGGAGGCGATCCGCGCCGGGGCGAACGACTTCCTCGAGAAGCCGCTCTCGACCGAGCACGTCCTGCACGCGCTCCGGCGCGTTCTCGACGCGAGCCGCCTCACCCGCGAGAACGAGGAGCTGCGCGGGCGCCTCGGCCTCACGCGGATCGTCGGGTCGAGCGCGCGGATGAAGCGCCTCCTGTCGGAGGTCGCGCGCGCCGCGCCGACGCCGGCAACGATCCTCGTGAGGGGGCCCAGCGGCACCGGGAAGGAGCTGGTCGCGCGCGCCATCCACGACGGCTCGCTCGTCCGGTCGGGGCCGTTCGTCCAGGTGAACTGCGCGGCGATCCCGGACTCGCTCATCGAGTCCGAGCTGTTCGGCCACGAGCGGGGCTCATTCACCGGCGCGGACCGCAAGCAGGTGGGGAAGTTCGTGGAGGCGGACGGCGGGACGATCTTCCTGGACGAGGTCGGCGACATGTCTGCCCCGGCCCAGGCCAAGGTCCTGCGGGTCCTCCAGGAGGGCGAGGTCGAGCCGGTCGGCAGCCCGCGCGTCATCAAGGTGAAGGTCCGCGTGGTGGCGGCGACCAACCGGGACCTGGAAGGGATGATCCGCGAGGGGAAGTTCCGCGAGGACCTCTACTACCGGCTGAATGTTCTGGAGTTGGCGACGCCGCCCCTCTCGGAGCACGCCGAGGACGTCCCGGAGCTGGCGCTCTTCTTCTCGACACAGTTCGCCCGGACGAACAACTACCGCCCCCGCCGCTTCACGGACGCCGCGCTCGAGGAGCTGGCCGCGCGCCCGTGGCCCGGGAATGTCCGCGAGCTGAAGAACCTGATCGAGCGGGTGATGATCATGTCCGAGGGCGAGACGATCGACCGTCCGCAGCTCGCGGGATGGGGAGCGGCGCCGGCCGGGCGAGAGACCGCGGCTCCCGTCGTCGTCCGGGGGGGACGGGTCGTCCGGCCCGAGGGCGAGGACGAGGCGGCACCGCTGTCGCCGCTGTCGCGGCTGCCATCTGACGGGAGCTGGCCGAAGCTGGTGACGACCCCCTCGCGCCAGGCGTTCC
>CALFNC010000439.1 GCA_937902605.1 uncultured Acidobacteriota bacterium
AACCGATTGGTCTTGCTAGGAATCCTGTACCCTGCCGCCGCCATGCTCGCCAGCGAGCCGGGCCTCCGACAGCCGGCGGGTCTTACGCGGGTGTCGGTCCGGACGGTCGCCCAAGGTCCACGCGCGTCGGCCGAGGCCGGCGGGCAGAAGGTACGGCTGGAAGCCGGCGAGTTCGACCCGCTGAAGGAGCGGCTCGACTTCTCGGCAGTGAATCTGGAAGTCGAGGCGGCCGGCGAGCCCGAATACGGTCTGGTGCAGTTCGCGCCGGGTCAGGCCGCGGCCCGAAAGGTGCTGGAGTCGGCGGGAGTCCGCTTCTTCGGCTACGTCCCGGACGGCGCTTTCCAGGTCCGCCTGACCCCGGAAAGCATTCGTCTCCTGACGGAGCATCCCGCCGTCCGGTGGGTCGGAGAGTGGGCGCCGGGCTTCCGGGTCTCCCCCCGTCTCTGGCCCGGCACGCCGTTCCAGCCCGAGATCACGCTGGTCGCATTTCCGGATGCCTCGATCGACGACCTGTCGCGGGTCCTCGTCGCGGAGTTCCCGTCCGTCGCCCGGACCTTCGTGTCACAGGACGCCGCCCTTCCGATCGCGCGGCTCGCCGTCCCCGAGAGCCTTCGCGAGACGTTCCTGAGGAGGGCCGCCTCCCTCAGCGGCGTTGCCTGGATCGAGCCTTACGTCCCGTTTGTCCTCCACAACGTCGACTCGTCGGGACCGATTCAGGGCAACGCCCCGAGCCCGGGGGGAAGGACGATCTTCTCGCGGGGTTTGACCGGCACAGGGCAGATCGTGGCGTTGTCCGACTCCGGCTGCGACGACGACATGTGCTTCTTCGTGAACCTCAACGGCGTCAAAGCGGTGACGGACGCCAGCGACACGGTTCCCCCGGCCCTCGGCCCGCTCTATCCCGACCGGAAGGTAATCGGGTACTGGGTCCAGCCGGGGGCTACCGCCTACGACAACGACGCCAGCTGCTCTTCTGGCTCGAGCAACGTGTTCCACGGGACCCACACGAGCGCCACCGCGGTAGGAGACAATTTCCTGACCCCGTCCAGCCCGACCGACCCTGGAGTCGACACGGGGGACGGGATGGCGCCGAATGCGCAGCTCCTCTTCCAGGACGTCGGCAACGACAACACGGGGTGCCTCGATGGCCTGAACGACATGACCGCGCTCTTTCTCCAGGCGCTCCAGGGGGGAGCGCGAGTGCACTCCAACTCGTGGGGAGGCGACACCGGCGGGGCGTACACCACGGACGACTGGACCGTCGACCGATTCCTCTCCGAGCACGAGGAGATGACGATCTTCTTCTCGGCAGGAAACTCGGGGCCCAAAACGAGCACCACCGGCTCGCCAGCCAATGCCAAGAACGCGATCGCGGTAGGGGCGCTCGGGCACGGCAACTCCACCACCGCGGCGTCGTTCTCCAGCCGAGGACCCACCAATGACGGCCGCGTGAAGCCGGACATCATGGCGCCGGGAAGCTCGATCATCTCGGCGGCGGGGGACAACAACCACACCGACTTCAACTGCTCCACGAAATCGCTCTCGGGTACTTCGATGGCATGCCCGACAGCGGCGGGGGCGGCGGCGCTGCTTCGCGAGTACTTCTCGACCGGCTTCTATCCCTCCGGGAGGAAAAACGGCGCCGACTCTCTGGAGACCTCGGCCTCGCTGGTCAAGGCGGTTCTCCTGAACGGCACGCTGCCCCTCCCGTCGTCCGGAGCGTTCGGAAACGGCGACTACGGCTGGGGGCGGATGTTCCTCGACAACAACCTCTATTTCGATGGGGACAGCCGAAAGCTCCGGGTCTGGAGCCTGGCGAACACCGAGGGGCTCCTCGTGGGAGAGACCCGGTCCTTCACCGTGGCGGTGCCGGCGGGCCAGGAGCTCCGCGTGACGCTGGGCTGGGCCGACCCGGAGGGGACGCTGGGCGCGGCCCGGGTCCTCGTCAACGACCTCGACCTGGCGGTGTCGGGCGCCTCCCGTACGTGGCTCGGAAACGTTCTCGACCCGACCTCCGGGGAGTCGGCCGAGGGGGGTGCGGCCGACCGCGTCAACAACGTGGAGCAGGTCCGGCTCTCGAACCCCGCAACCGGGACCTACACGATCACGGTGATGGCGAGGGATGTACCTGGCATCGGCCGCCCGTACACCGACCGGCAGGGGTTCGCGCTCGTCGCCTCGTTCGGAGCGTGTAGCGGCGGCGTGACGGCGGCACCATCGGGGCTCCAGGTCACGAGCAACCCCGTCATGGGGTCGAACCTTTCGTTCACCCCCGCTGCCGGCGCCACCGCGACGCAGGTCTACCGGGCCGAGGGCGGTTGCAGTGCCGCCCCCGGGAGCTTCCAGTACGTTGGGACTTCTACGGGGTCGACCTACGCCGACAGTCGGGCGGAGGGAGGCGGGACATACGGCTACCGGATTCGTGGCGTCGACGCGTGCGGCGAAGGCCCCGTCTCCTCCTGCGTTCCCGTGACGCCGTCGGGCCGGTGCGACCTCGTCCCCGCGTTCGAGGGGATCGTATCGGCGGTCGCCAGCTCGCCGTCCTGCCGGGTTCACGTCACCTGGTCCGCCGCGAAGCCGTCCTGCTCTTCCTCCGACCCGATCACCTACAACATCTACCGCTCCACGACGCCGGGCTTCTTTCCGAACCACGACACCCTCCGCGCCTCGGTCGTCTCCGGGACGAGCTGGGACGACCGGGCCCCGGGATTCGTACCGGGCGTGACCTACCACTACGTCGTCCGGGCGGAGGAATCCACTCCGTTCGGCCCGGGTCCACACGGCGGGAACGAGGAGAGCAATCTCAAAGGCCTCTTCGCGACGCCGTCGGGCTCTCCAGGCACCCTCGGCACGTTCACCGATGGTGGGGGAGACGGCACCGCCTGGCTCTCAGTGGAGGCGCCCTGGCAGCTGACGAGCACGCAGGCCCAGGCGGGAACCTACAGCTATCACAACGCTCCCGACGGCGCGACCTATCCTCCCGATACCTGCGCGTCGGTGACGACCCCCGCGCTCGCGCTCGGCACCGGTTCCGCCCTTTCCTATTGGGCGAGGTACAACCTGGAGTTCCAGTGGGACGGCGTCGTCGTGGAGATCTCGACCGATGGAGGGAGCACCTGGGACGACCTCCCGCCGACGGCCCCGTCGGGCTACCCGAACACATTCTTCCAGACCGGGAGCGACCCGGTGAACGCGTGTAAGTACATCAGCACGCAGGGAGCGTTCACCGGCCCGGCGGACAACGCGGGTCTCACCGCCTGGACGAAGTACCAGTCGAACCTGTCCCCGAGGTACGACAACAAAACGGTCCGGATTCGCTGGCGTTTCTCGAGCGATCCCGGCGCCGAGTTCGACGGGTTCTTCCTGGACACCATCGCCATCACGAACGTCTTCATGCCGTCCCCCTGCACGCCCGTCGCACGAACGCCGCTCCCCGGCGGGGAGGGGCAGCCGGTCGTCAAGAGGAAGTAGGCAACCTTCAGACCACCGACGAAGAGGTCGGCGCGGTCACTCCCGGCCGATCTTCCGGATGATCGTGACGAAGGCGGCAGCGCCGGCGGCGAGCAACGCGAGACCGGCGCCCGTCTCGCCGAAGACGAGCTTCCCGATCCCGAAGAGCGTCGTGTAAACGAGGACCACGCCGAGGATCCACTGCAAGAGGGGCGAGGCCTCCGTAGAGTTGGCCGGGACGGCCCCCGCTTTCCCGGCAAACCGCCGCCAGCCCGGCCCCCCCGGCCGGACCCGTTCGTGGAAGGCGGCGAGCTTCTCGTCGGACTCGGGTTTCGTCAGGAACGTGACGGCGACCCACGCCACGGTCGACACGGCGACCGTCAGCAGCATCACCACCGCCTGGACCCTGAACTCCTCGCCGCCGAATCGGGGGTCGGTCTTCGCGTACGGGTTCCGGAGCAGGGCGAACGCCGTGGTGGAGACGACCCCGGAGACGACCATCGCGGTGATCTCGCTCCAGGCGCTGATCCGCCACCAGTACCACCGGAGGATCAGGACGAGGCCGGTGCCGCTGCCGAGGGCGAGGAGATACCGCCACGCCTTCTCGATCGAGCCGAGCTGCGACGTCACCCCGACCGAGGCCACGAAGAGGAAGACCGTCGCTAGGCGCGAGACGAGGATGTAGTGCCGCTCGGGCGCCTCGGGCTTCAGGAACCGCCGGTAGACGTCGTTGACGAGGTAGCTGGCTCCCCAGTTGAGGTGCGTCGCCACGGTCGACATGTACGCGGCCGCGAAGCCCGCCAGCATGAAGCCCTTCCAGCCCGCCGGCATCAGGTCGACCATCGCCTGCACGTAGGCGGCCTCCACGTCGCGCTGCCCGTTGACGAGGACGCCGCCCGGGTAGAGGACGACGGTGCAGAGGCCGGTGACGATCCAGGGCCACGGCCGCAAGGCGTAGTGGCCCACGTTGAAGAAGAGGGTCGCCAGGACGCCGTCCCGCTCCGACCGGGCCGAGAAAATCCGCTGGGCGACGTACCCGCCGCCCCCCGGCTCGGCGCCCGGGTACCACGCGGCCCACCACTGGACGCCGAGGAAGACGAGGACCGCGACGGTTGGCATCCAGACAGAGCCGGCTGGTGGGAGGAACGAGAGGGCGGCGTCCGCGGTCCCGAAGTGAGAAGCCAGGCCGCTCTTCAGCGCGCCGATGCCCCCTACCTTCCGGACGGCGAAGACCGCGAGCGCGATGACGGCCGACATCTTGATGACGAGCTGGATGAGGTCGGTCCAGAGCACCGCCCACATGCCGGCGGCCGCGGAATAGGCGACGGTGACGACGAAGCAGAGGCCCACCGCCCAGACCGGCTGGATCCCGAGGGCAACGTTCAGGATCTTCACCATGGCCAGCGTCACCCAGCCGAGGATGATCAGGTTGATCGGGAGCGCCAGGTAGAGCGCGCGGAAGCCGCGGAGGAACGTGGCCGGCCGTCCGCCGTAGCGGATCTCGACGAACTCGACGTCGGTCATCACCTTCGCGCGCCTCCAGAGCCGCGCGTAGAAGAAGACCGTCAGCATCCCGCTCATCACCATGTTCCACCAGAGCCAGTTCCCCGCGACTCCATGGGCGGCGACGAGCCCCGTGACGACGAGCGGCGTGTCGGCCGCAAAGGTGGTGGCGATCATGGCGGAGCCGGCCAGCCACCACGGGGCCTTCCGCCCGGCGACGAAGTACTCCTCGAGGGACTCACCGCCCTTCTTCGTGAACTTCATCCCCACACCGATCGAGAGAGCGAAGTAGAGGGCGACGATGGCCCAGTCGAGAACGGTCACCGCTTCAGGAGCCCCTTCGCGCGCCGTACGAGCGCGACGGCCTCGTCGGCGGTCGACGTCGGGTCAAGGAAGCGGGGACTCCAGGACCTCCCGCTCGCGGGCGGCGCGCCACGCCCGAAGGCGTTCCTTCACCTCCGGATGGCGGATCGCGACGATCGCGGCCGCGAGGAGCCCGGCGTTCGCCGCCCCCGGCTTCCCGATGGCGAGCGTGCCGACGGGGACCCCTCTCGGCATCTGGACGATCGAGAGGAGCGAGTCGATGCCGTTGAGAATCGTGGCGGGGACCGGGACGCCCAGCAC
>CALFNC010000440.1 GCA_937902605.1 uncultured Acidobacteriota bacterium
CCGAGTCGAGCCGCAGGGCCTCGACGATCCGGGAGAGCGGCTCACGGGCCAGCGAGAGGGTGAAGATCTCGTCGGCCCATAGGGGCTTTTCGAAACAGAGTGCGAATCGGACAGCCAGCCCGGCCAGGATGCAGAGGGCCGGCAGCCAGGGAACGCGGAAGCGCCAAGGACCCCCTCCCGCGTCCATCGTCCGCTCGCCTCGTCGCTCCCTACGCGAAGACGGCCAAGGTCCGGGCGCCCGCCGCGAGCGTCGCCTTCACGATCTCGACGACCTTCGCGACCGGGACGACCTCCGCCTTCTTCTCGCGCCGGGTCGAGACCTCGACGCCCCCCTTTGCAAGCGCCTTCGCCCCAACCACGATCCGGACGGGGAAGCCGATCAGGTCGGCGTCCTTGAACTTGACGCCGGGCCGCTCGTCGCGGTCGTCGTACAAGACTTCGACGCCGGCGGTCTTCAACGACTCGTATAGCTCGTCCGCCGCCCTCTGGACCTCGGCGTCGCGCTGCAACGAGAGGAGGGCGCACTGGTACGGCGCGAGGGCGACCGGCCAGACGATGCCGTCGTCGTCGTGGCTCTGCTCCACCGCGGCCGCGAGCGTCCGGCCGACGCCGAGGCCGTAGCAACCCATCATCAGCGGGATCATCTTCTGCGCCTGGTCCGCGACCTCGCACTTCATCGCCTCGGAGTACTTCGCTCCGAGCTTGAAGATGTGCCCCACCTCGATGCCCCGCTTGATCCTCAGGGTCCCCTTCCCGGTCGGGGAGGGGTCTCCCTCGCGGGCGGTCGCCACCTCGACGACGCCGGCGGCCTTCAGGTCCCGCTTCACCGAGAGGTTCGAGTGGTGGAGCCCCTCGGCATTCGCGCCGCAGAAGACGTTCCGCGCGTTCTCCATCGACCGGTCGAGGTAGATCGGGACCTCACTCTGTCCGTCCGGGGCCTTCAGGCCGATCGGGCCGACGAAGCCGGGACGGCAGCCGGCGATCGATGGCAGGAACTTCTCGTCGAGCAGCTTCGCGTGCATGACACCGAGCGCCTTCGGAAGTTTCACCTCGTTGATGTCGAGGTCGCCCCGGATGAGGACCGCGACCACCCGAACGCCTCCCGCGGCGTCGATGGTCTCGTACAGCATCGTCTTCGTGATCCGTGTGACGTCGGTCTTCAGGTGGCGCGCCTGGTCCTCGCAGGTGATGAGGCCGGGCGTCGGGGAGTCCGCCTTGCCGAACGGCCTGGCCTCCTCGCCGGCCCACGGCTCTGCGAGCGGTGCGGTGACCGCCTTCTCGATGTTCGCCCCATAGTCGCCGGCATCCGAGAAAACGAGGGCGTCCTCACCGGTGTCGGCCACGACCATGAACTCCTCAGACGCCGCTCCCCCGATCGCCCCCGAGTCGGCCTGGACGAGAGCGTACTCGAGCCCGCACCGCTCGAAGATCCGGCGGTAGGCCGTCTCCATCTTCTCGTAGTGGCGGTCTAGCCCCTTCTGGTCGACGTCGAACGAGTAGGCGTCCTTCATCAGGAACTCGCGTCCCCGGAGGAGGCCGAATCGCGGGCGGATCTCGTCGCGGAACTTCGTCCGGATCTGGTAGAGGTTGAACGGTAGCTGCCGCCACGATGTGACCGACCGGCGGACGAGGTCGGTGATCGCCTCCTCGGCGGTCGGCGCAAGGGCGAACTCGCCCGACTTCCGGTCCTCGAGGTGGAAGAGGATCCCGTCGTCGATGTAGCGCTGCCACCGGCCCGACTCGACCCAGAGCTCCTTCGGCTGGAGGATCGGCAGGTCGACTTCCTGGGCGCCCGTCGCGTCCATCTCCTCCCGGACGATCTCAATCAGCTTCCGGAGCGACCGGAAGCCGAGGGGCGTGTAGGAGTAGATCCCGGCGGCCAGCTTCTGGATCATCCCTGCGCGGGAAAGGAGCCGGTGGGAGACCACCTCGGCGTCGCCGGGGGCCTCGCGCAGCGTGACGTGAAACGACTGAGACCAGCGCATAAGGGCGCGAGGATACCGCAGAAGGCCGCTCGAGGCGGCCCCCACCGACCGGCGGGCAAGCCGGGGCGCCGCGCCACCTTGACCCCGCCCCCAGGGGCCTTTACGCTCTCTCCGGGGGGCACTCGATCTTGAAACTGAAACAGGGGGAGAAGTCGGAGCGAAGCCGTGCCGCGATCCTCGACGCGGCCCTCCGGCTCTTTTCGAAACAGGGCTATCGCGGAACCAGCATCCGGGAGATCGCCGAGGGGGCGGGCATCTCCACAGGAAACGTCTACCACCACTTCCCCGACAAGGAAGCGCTCTTCCGCACGCTGCTCGACCAGTATTGGACGGCGATCGACAGCCCCGACTTCCCGTTCAACCGGGCGCTTGCGGCCGGAGCCTTTCCGCACGACCTCGAGGCGCTGGCCAGGGCGGCCGAGGAGAGCGTCCAGGCGTACCGCCAGCACGTGGCCCTGATCTACGTCGACGTCGTGGAGTTCGACGGCACGCACATCCGGAAGTTCTACTCCGAGATGTCGGGCCGTTTCGCGAGCTTTTTGAGACAGAAGTTTTCCGCGGGGTCGCTGGAGGACCAGCTCGCGCCGGGAGTAGACCCCACGACGGCGGTCATGCTGGCGAGCCGGATTTTCCTGCAATACTTCGCCGTCGAGATCCTCTTCGGCGTCCCCGACCAGATGGGGAAGGGGTCCTCGTCCGTCATCGGCGAAATTTCTGGGATCCTTCGCAGCGGCATGCTCCGTCCCGCGCCGTGACGCGGTAGCGCTCACCGCCCGGCCGGCACCTCCAGGCTGATCGGCTGGCGCAGAACCGCCGGGCTTCCTTCGAACGCCGGGAACGTCATCTTCGCCAGCGCGTCGCGGACACACTGGCCGACGGGTGAGGACGCGAGGTCGGGGCGGTCGAACGCGACCTTCGTGACGGTGCCGGTCGGGACGATGGTCAGTGACGCCACGATCGTCCCGAGCTTCGCCTCCGGGTCGCGCTTGACCTCGCTGACCGCGCAGAGACGGTAGAGCGGGCGAACGCGGATGAACGCCTCCTGGATCGCTCCCGGGTCGATGACGGTCGCGGCGTCCCGGACCGTCGGCTCCTTCTTCGCCGTGGTGACCGGAGTGGGCTTCGCTTCCGGCGTGCGGAGCTCCCTGATCTGGACGACAGGCGCCTGCTCCGGCGCCGGGACCGCCACCGCCGGTGAGGGCGCCGCAGCCTGAACCGTCGGGACCGGGGCGATCGGCATCGCTGGAGGACCCTGCGTCACGGGCTTGAGGGTTTCCGGGCCTTCCGGCTTTGCCGAAAGCATCGGGCGGACGAAGACCGCGAAGACGACGGCCACCGCCGCGGCGACACCGAGCCCGAGGACGAGCGGGCTCAGCCCCTTCTTCTCCCGCACGCTGAGGACTAGCTCCGGGCCGGTCGACTTCAGCTCCGGAGCGGGCTCGATGGGGCGCGCGTCGGCCGGCGAGGACTCCACCGGCGGCGGCGGGGCGGCGACGGCCTCCTCGCTCTGGTCGGGCAGAAGCGAACCGGCCCGCCGGGCAATGTCTCCCGGGCCCCCGATGACGACGACCTCTCGCCCGCAGCTCTTGCAGGTGAAGGTCAGCCGTCCCCCCTGGACGTGGGCATCCGCGATGTCGGCCTTGTAATGGGCCCCGCAGAGTTCACATTCGAGTTGCACGGCTCGCCTTCCGGTGGAGGATCACTTCCCCTCGCACCCCTTCTTCCCTTCGACAGCGCGCGCATCGGCAGGGTCCAGCTTCAGCGCCTGGTCGAACGCCGCTCTGGCCGCCTTGCAGTCGCCAGCGGCCGCCAGCGCGCTGCCCAGCATCGCGTGGGCCGCCGCCAGGCCCGGCGCCTTCTCGATCCCGATCTTCGCCTGCTCGACGGCCTTGTCGGGACTCCCCGCCTTCAGGTACGCCTCGGCCATCTTCACGTGCCGCCCGGCCACGGACGCCTCCCCGCCGATCTTGGTGCTCGCGGGATTCTGGATGTTCTCGAAGTCGGCCTCGGTGATCTCCTTGATGACGAGCCGGATCCGGCCGTCCACCAGCTCGCAGAAGTTCAGCTTCGTGAAGGACTGGAACTGCACCAGCCTGTGGTCCTTGTCCGTGATCGCGACCGCGGGGAGCTGGGCGATGCCTAGCTCGACATAGAGGGCGTCCCCCGCGTCGACGAGGATCGGCATCGCGACGCCGGTCTCGGCCTGCGCGGCTTTGACCTGCTCCGCGGAGTACTTGTCCGAGACGATCCCCGTCCAGCGGACGGACTTGCCCGCGGTCCGCTTCTCGCAAGGGGCCAGCCCCTTCAGGGTCGCGACGCTGGCGTCCTTGTCGGGGCGGAAGAAGACGAGCACGTTCGCCGCCTCGGGGCCCTGCGGCGTCCGCTTCCCGCCGCCCACGGCGGCGAGCTCAGGGTTCGAGATCACCGCGCCCATCGGCGTGTTGGCCGACGCTTCGCTCCCCTCCTCTCCGAGGGCGGACAGGGCCAGAAGGAGACAGACCGACGGGATACAGAAGGTCGTGCGCTGGTGGAGAAGCATCGGGCGCCTCCTACTTCTTCTTCACGTTGACGTAGGTCCGCGCCGTATGACACGTCTTGTCGCAGGTCCCCCCGTCGGCGTTCCGCGTGAACCCAACCTTCAGCATCCAGCCCATCGAGCCGTACGGGACGCTGTCCCGGATCAGGTATGGCAGCTTGGAGGCGTGGACCTCGTGGCACGCGCGGCAGATCCGGCCCCGGTCCTGGCGGTTCACATGGGCGAAGTGGAGATTCTTGCTCCCGTCGCGGAACCGGGTCTCCGTCATCGTCTCGGCCGACGTGACCATCTTCTCGTCATGGCAGGTGAAGCACAGGGCGTAGTTCGCCGGCTCGAACGGGGCGTAGAACTCCGGTGGGTATTCGGCGAGGAGGAGCCGGGTGTGGTCGCTCCCGTGCGGCTGATGGCAGGCGCTGCAGTCCTTCTGGGCCACGGGGGCGTGCTCCACCGGATTCTCGGCCAGCCACTTCTTGAAGTTCGTCATCGGCTTGCCGCTCGAGTCCTTCATGCCGTCCTTCGAGTGGCAGTTGACGCACTGGTCGTACGGGAGCCTCAGCAGGATCTTCTCGACGTCCGAGGCGTGGGGGCTGTGGCAGTTGCCGCAGGCCGCAGCGTCCTTCATCACGCCGTGCTGCACCTTCGCGTTCATCCGTTTCGCGATCGACGGGTGGCACGAGTTGCAGTCGGTCACGTAGTCGGTCGAGAGGAGCTTCTTGGCCTTCGAGTTGTGCGGGTTGTGACAGACGGTGCATGCCTGCTCGGCGGGGGCGTGACGGAACTTCGACTTCGTCATGACCGTCTGGACGTCCTCGTGGCAGAAGTAGCATGTCTTGTTGATTGGCTTCAGGGCGGCCCCCGGGCTCTTCGGGTCCTTCCGCTCGTGGCAGAGGGAGCAGTCGCCGAGGCCATACGGGCTATGGGTCGAGACCGCCTCGGACGCCTTCACCGGCGCCAGCGACATCTGGGGCCTGTTCGTCGCCGCGCCCATCCGGACCGGCGCCGCGGGTGGCGCCGCCAAGGACAACGACGAGACGAGGCCCAGGACGGAAAGGAGAG
>CALFNC010000441.1 GCA_937902605.1 uncultured Acidobacteriota bacterium
GAGAGCAGCTTCTCCGTGGCCGACCGCTGCTCCTCGCGTACGGAGAAAAGGCGCCCCCCCTGCCGGGCCACCTCGCTCCGGACCGCCGCCTCGTCCGCCCCCTCGATTGTCCGGGTGATGACAGAGCCGTCAATCGTCCCGATCCGGCAGACGAAGACGGCCATCAGCGGACCCCTCCGATGCCCGGCCCCGGCGGTGCGTCCGAGGCCACGAAGACGAGGAAGAGGGCTCCCGTGGCCGACTCGTCCTTTCCGACGCCCAGGACGAACGGCTGCCCAATGGGGACGTTGATCGAGGTCCGCAGCAGGTCCTTCCACCCAGGCTTCTTCCCCTCCTCCCGCAGGCGCGAGAGGACGAGGTCCTTCAGCCGGGCGGTCGAGTTGTCGAGGGACCGATCGAGGCGGAAGTCCAGCCGGAAGTCTTTCCCCATCGGGAAGCCGGCACCGTTCCCTTCGATCCCCAGGAAGTTCACCGACTCGATGACCGCGTACGACTCGAAGCTGAACAGCTTCTTGATGCGCTCCCCGACGGCGGCCATTTGCGGTGTCTCCTTCCTCCCCTTCTCCGAGCCGTGTCCTGGCCCCGCGCGGAGGAGGGAGACGGAGAGGCCGAGCGCCCTCGGGGGGAGATCGGCCGCTGCTACGGCCCTGGCGATCCTCTCGATAACCGACTCCCGATCCTTCACCGTGAGCGACTTGGGTCGGGTCTGGATCAGGATCGACCCCTCGTCGGAGAGGAGCGGCTGAACCACCGTCATCATCTCCTCGATCGTCCGGAACTTCGGCGTCAGGACCCGGACGACGAGCCCCCCCCCTTTTCCCTGCTCCTGTGCGGGGAGCGCCCTGGCGACTGAGGGGAGGACCGACAGCACGGCGAGCGCGACGAGGCGCCGGATCGGGAACATTCGCTCCCTCCCAGGCCCTACAGGTCCGCGTTCCGGTCGACGACGAAGACGACCGCTGGCTGGCCCGGGGCGTCCGCTGCAAACTGGTAGACCTTCACGCCCGGACTCTCCACCGTCTCGATGAACGGGGAGCTCGCGACCACCGGGACGGCGCGGACGTCCGTCACTGCCACGACGCGGGCCGGGGCCTTCGCGTCG
Source organism: uncultured Acidobacteriota bacterium (assembly GCA_937902605.1). Lineage (GTDB taxonomy): Bacteria > Acidobacteriota > Thermoanaerobaculia > UBA5066 > UBA5066 > CAIMWE01. The sequence goes on from CALFNC010000441.1 coordinate 1,103, forward strand.
CCTCCCCAGGGATACAGCGAGACGAGCCCCGCGAGCCCTGCGCCAAGAAGGAGGAGAGCTGCCGCTTTCAGGGCGGGGCGATTCAGGATGGAGCGGCCAGGTCGGCGGATCCGCCGGTCGCTCCGCTGGGCCTCGAGGACGGCGCAGACGTCCGCCGCCATCTTCCGGCCCTCGCCGTCCGTCACATCGGCGGCCGGGCCGGCCATCGGCGCAAAAAAGAGCGTCGGGTCGAGGGAGACGGCCGTGCTCCGGCATTCGCTGCACCCCGAGAGGTGGTCGAGGAGGAGGCGCCGGTCGTCCCGGGAGAGGTCGTCCGTCTCCCTCGCGCGGACGAGCCACACGGTCCGGGAGCGCTCGGGACAGAGGGGACGGGACGTCGGGGACGTCGGGAACATCGGGGGCTTCGTGGCAGCCACGTTCTATTTCCCTTCCCTCTCACCCCGGAGAGCGGACCCTCCGGGAACGTACTCGGGAAAGCGGCGGCCGATCTCGTCGCGAAGGAGGCGCCGTGCCTGGAAGAGGTGGTTCCGGACGGTCGACTCGCGGCAGATGAGGATCTCCGCGATCTCGGCGTTCTCCCTCTCCTCGAATTCCCTCAGGACGAAGACCAGCTTCTGTTTTTCGGAGAGGACCGTCGCGCAGGCCTCGAAAACACGACGGACCTCGTCGCGGGCGAGGGAGGCGTGCGCGTCCCCCTCGTCCTGCCCTCCGCGAACCAGGCGGAAGCTCTCGGTCTCGGTCCGGCTTCGCGAGCCGCGTGAGCGAAGGGAATCGATCGCCAGGTTCCCCGCGATCCGGTAGAGCCACGTCGAAAAAGCCCAGGAGGGGTCGTATTTGTCGAGGTTTTGCCAGACCTTCACGAAGGTCAGCTGGGCGACATCGCGCGCATCCTCGACGTCCCCGAGCATCCGGCGGAGGAAGGCGACGAGCCCCGCAGTCCGTCGCTCGATGAGCGTCGCAAAAGCGTCCATGTCGCCCGCCCGGGCACTCCGGACGAGGGTCCGCTCGGACGTCGCCACCGACGAACCGCTCCCCTCCTCCTCGGCCCTCTGGACAGAAACCAACCTCAGTGCCACGTCGGACTGTTCTACGGTCCCGGGCCTCTCTTCGTCTATCACTCTTCTTTCGCGGGCCGCTCTCACCGGCCGCCACGCCGCCCAAAGTATAATCGGCGCCGCCCCGCCGTGCAGAGTAAGCCACTGAAACGACGAAAGTTGGACAGAGCGTTCTGGAGCCTGGTCGGCCGCAGGATCCTCCCGTCGCGAGATGTCCCCTCCGGCGCCCTCTGGCTCCAGGCCGTCTCCGTCGGCGAGGTCGAGGTCGCCGTGACGTTTGCGCGGGCGATCCGGTCGGCCCGACCGGCCCTGCCGATCCTGGCGACGGCGAGCACGCCGGCCGGCTTCGACCTCCTGAAACGGCGGTTCGGCGACCCAGCGCTCTCCCCCGCCGAGAGCCGGCCCTTCCCGCTCGACCTCCCGATCTCGGTCCGCCGCTTCTTCGCCGCGGCGCGTCCCCGGATCCTGGTCCTCGTCGAGACGGAGCTCTGGCCCGTCGTCCTCCTCGAGGCTGGCCGCCGGGGAGTCCCCGTCCTCCTGGTCAACGCGAGGCTCTCGGAACGGTCCGTGGGAC
>CALFNC010000442.1 GCA_937902605.1 uncultured Acidobacteriota bacterium
ATTCGCGCCTTTCTTCCTCGTCGTCGCGTGGCGGGAGCTTTGGCGGGAGCGGAGGGGGGCGAGATTGACCCTCGTCGGGCTCGGCGCCCTGTCCATCGTCGTGTCGTGGCAGTCGGTGGAGCAGGACCTCCTCTCCGAGCCGGTCTTCCACCACCACCTCCGGTTCCTGGCCTCGTAGAGCGGCCCGCTCAGCGTGGCGCCGCAGGAGGGGGGACGACATGGGCGATCACGGGACCTCCCTGCGAGGGGATCCGCGCGCCGATCCCCCGCCCGACCCTCCAGCCGGCCCTCCTGAGCCGGGCGAGCGCGTCCTCGTTCGCGACGTACCAGAACGGAGACCGGGGCGGCGCGATCAGCAGTGTGCCGGAGCTTTCGCGCGGGAGGCGGCGAACGACCACGGCCGGATCGGCGGGGGAGGAAAGGGTCTCGAAGACGATCGGGTGGGGGAGGGCCCCCGGTTCGAGGAGGGTCGGGCCGTCGGCGAGCGAGGCGCGGAGGGGGCCGAGGACCGACTCGTCGGGACAGAAGGCCCGCCGCACGATCGGGAGCGCGGGCCATTTAACGAGGGCGTCGGCGGTCTCGGTGGAGAGGAGCAGGGCAACGCCGAGGCCGGCGACGGCAGCCGGCCTAACGCCCCGCTTCGCGAGGGTGAGATCGAACCATCCTACTAGCGAGACCGCCGCGGCGAGGAAGACAGGGCCCATCAGAACGATCGTCCGGAAGGTATTTGGTGCGCCGCCCGGGTTGGAGAGGACTCCGGCGAGTAGGCTCCCGAGGGCAATGCAGAGGAGGAGGCGGTCGGGGGCGCTTCCACGGGCCGCCCGGCGGAGAGAGAGCGCGAGGCCTGCGAGCGCGGCGAAGCCCAGGAGGGGTGTCACCGCGCTCCGTCCCGGCAGGCCGTGCCGGGGGTTCGGGTCGCTCGTGAAGAGGAGGCAGCCCGTGTACTCGAAAAGGTTGTAGAGGAGGCGCGCGCCTACCCCGAGCCGCCCACCGGCCTGGGGAGCGGAGGCGTCCTGGATGCGCGAGGCTACCCCGACGTCGAGGGCCCGGCCGCCGAGGCGATCCGGGTGGGTGCGATAGGCGGCGGCGAATGGGGCGAGTGCGGCCAGGGCCGCGCCGAGGGCCACCGCTGGGATGAGCGGCCCGGTGGCCCGGACCGAGAGCAGCGCAAAGAGCGCGAAGCCCCCGGCGATGCTCCACGCCGAAGGGTGCGTGTGGAGCGCCAGGCCGAGGAGGAGCCCGGAAGCCGCGGCCCACGAGACGCTCCTCAGCCGGTACGCGCGGATGGCGGCCGCGCCTGCGGAGAGGGCGAGAGGCAGGAGCAGCGCGCCGGTCCAGGTCCACCCCGAGAAGACGAGGGGCCACCTCGAGAACGCGGTCAGGGTCAGCGCGACGAGCGCCACCCGGGAGCCGAACGTCTCGAGGCCGAGCCAAAAGACCGCCGGGAGGGCGAGCGCGGATGGGAGGAGGGAGATCGCGGCGATCCCTTCTTGCGAACGGCCGAAAAGAGCCAGGACCGCCCGCGCGAAGAGCAGGTACAGGTTCGACACCATGACGCTCGTCCCCTCGGAGGCTCCAGCGTAAACGCTTCCCCCGATCCAGGAGGGGGGGACCGGGCTCCGGAGGACGGGCTCAATCTCGTAGAAGACGTCGCACCAGCTGCCGGGGGGGACGTCGGCCGCGAAGGAGACGCGCAACGCAGTTCCCGCTACGGCGACTGCTGCGGCGGCCAGCCAGTGGAGACGGGAAGGGGCCGAGGGGGTCCGAACGGACGCGGCCTCGGTCCGGGAGAAAACCCAGCGGAAGAGGAGAAACGCCGCTCCAGCGAGCAAGAGACCTTCCAGCCAGAGGAGCGCCACGGCAGGCCATGCCTCCCGGTCCGCCCAGAAGAGGACGGAGAAGCGCTGCCGGGTGCCGAAGAGATAGAAAGCCTGCAGGCCGCCGAAGAGACCGAACAGGTCTCGCGCGGCAATCATCGGAGAACCCGGGGGAGGGAATCGGGCGAAACGAAGGGGTTGAGCCTCTGTAAGAAGGGGCCGCGACGCAGGGGGAGCGCGAACTCTACCAGGCGGCCGCATTGTAGAATTGTGGCGTTTCGAAAGGAACTTTTGATGAGCATCACAAAGCAGGACGCCCTCGATTACCACTCCTCCGGCCGGAAGGGCAAGCTGGAGGTCGTCTCCTCGAAGCCGTGCGCGACCGCGCGCGACCTCTCCCTGGCATACACGCCCGGCGTCGCCGAGCCATGCCTCGAGATCGCGCGCGACCCCGACCTCGCGTACGAGTACACGGGGAAGGGGAACCTCGTGGGGGTGGTCTCGAACGGCACGGCCGTCCTCGGCCTCGGAGACATCGGGGCGCAGGCCGGAAAGCCGGTCATGGAAGGAAAGGGAGTCCTCTTCAAGAGGTTCGCGGACGTCGACGTGTTCGACATCGAGCTGGACACCAAGGACCCAGACCGGATCATCGACATCGTGGCCGCCCTCGAGCCGACGTTCGGCGGGATCAACCTCGAGGACATCAAGGCGCCCGAGTGCTTCTACATCGAGGAGCAGCTCAAGAAGAAGATGGGGATCCCGGTCTTCCACGACGACCAGCACGGGACGGCGATCATCTCCTCCGCCGCGTTCCTGAACGCCATCGAGATCGCGGGCAAGAAGATCGACCAGGTGAAAGTGGTCTTCGCCGGGGCCGGCGCCGCCGCCATAGCCTGCGCGAACCTCTACCTCATCTACGGCGTGAAGCTCGAGAACCTCACGATGGTCGACCGGAAGGGGGTCATCTACAAGGGCCGGACCGAGAACATGAACCCCTACAAGGAGAAGTTCGCCCGCGACACGAAGTGCCGGACGATGGCCGAGGCGCTCGTCGGCGCCGACGCGTTCATCGGCGTGTCGGCCGCGAAGATGGTGACGGGGGACATGCTCAAGACGATGGCCAAGGATCCGATCGTCTTCGCCATGGCGAACCCGGTTCCCGAGATCTCCCCCGAGGAGGCGAAGGCGGCCCGGCCCGACGTCATCATGGCGACCGGCCGGTCCGACTACCCGAACCAGGTCAACAACGTCCTCGGCTTCCCCTTCATCTTCCGCGGCGCGCTCGACTGCCGCGCCTCGCAGATCACCGAGGGGATGAAGCTGGCGGCGTCGAAGGCGCTCTCCGCCCTCGCCAAGGAGGACGTGCCGGACTCCGTGGCCCGCGCGTACGGCGTCGAGGGGTTCACCTTCGGCCGCGAGTACCTGATCCCGAAGCCGTTCGACTGGCGCGTCCTCCTTCACGTCGCCCCGGCCGTCGCCGAGGCGGCCGCCAAGGACGGTGTCGCCCGCCGCCCGATCAAGGACATGGACGAGTACCGGCGGAGGCTCGAGGGGATGCTCTCGCGCTCCCGCTCGTTCATGCATGTCATCCACGAGAAGGCGAAGCAGAGCCCGAAACGGATCGTCCTGGCCGAGGGCGACCACGTGAAGATCCAGCGCGCCGCCAAGATTCTCGCCGAGGAGGAGATCGCCAGGCCGATTCTCCTATCGCGCGGTCGCGCGGCCGCCGAGGCGCTCGGCGAGCTCGACCCGAAGGCCCCGGTCGAGGTGATCGACCCCGAGTCCCACCCGGCCTTCATGAACTACGTGCAGGCCTTCTACGAGAAGCGCAAGAGGCTAGGCGTCACCCTCGAGGAGGCGATCACCGCGGTCCGCGAGCCGAACTACTTCGCGGCCATGATGGTCGAGAAGGGGGACGCCGACGGCTCGCTCTCCGGTTTGACGACGAACTACGCCGACACGATCCGTCCCGCGCTCCAGGCGATCGGACCGGCGGCCGGCGTCCGGCGGGCCTCGGGTCTGTACATCCTGATCCTGAAGGACCGAGTCTTCTTCTTTGCCGACACCACGGTCAACATTGACCCGACGGCCGAGGACCTCGCGGAGATCGCCCTTCTCTCGGCCGACACGGCCAAGCTCTTCAACATCACACCGCGGGTCGCGATGATCTCGTTCTCGAACTTCGGGTCGACGCGCCACCCTGCCGTCGACAAGGTCCGCGAGGCGGTGCGGATCATCCACTCGCGCCGCCCCTCGCTCGAGTGCGACGGCGAGATGCAGGCCGACACCGCAGTCCTGCCGGAGTTCCTCAAGGAGGACTACCCGTGGGTGGGCCTGACCGGACCGGCCAACATCCTGGTCTTCCCCGAGCTTCAGAGCGCCAACGCCGCCTACAAGCTGGTCTGGAGGCTCGCGAAAGCGGATGCGATCGGGCCGATCCTCATGGGGCTGGGCAAGCCGGTGCACGTCCTGCAGCGCGGGGTCGAGGTGGCCGACATCGTCAACATGGCGGCGTTCGCCGTCGTCGACGCGCAGTCTCGGAAGAAGGGAAGCTGAGGAGGGGTTCGCTCCTGAGAAGGTGAGAGCGCTTCTCGTCACCCCCCGTCTTCCGGGGACCGGATTCACGGGGGACCGGGTGAGAGCTGGCCAGCACATGGCGGCTCTCGCCCGGGCCGGGTTCCAGACGACTCTGGTCGGAGGCCTTCCCCGTGGAAGGTCTCTTCCTTTGCCGGAAGGGGTGGCGCGCGTCGTCCCGGTGCCGATTCATTGGAGCTCTGTCGCGGCCGGAATTCCGCTTGCGGGGATGGCGGGGAACCCGCTTCAGTCCGGCCTGCTCGCAGGCGACTGGGCGGGAGCTCTCCGCGAGGCTGGCGGCGGCTTCGACCTCACCGTCGTCCTGCTCGTCCGCCTGTGGCCTCACGTGGAGACCCGCCTCGGTGCGGGGCCGGTCGTCCTCGACTACATCGACGCCCTGGGGGCCGGGGCCAGGTTCGCCTCGACGGGGGACCCGGCCCTCTGGCGCCGCCTCTACTGGAAGCTCGAGGGCCCGCGCCTCGAGCGGCTGGAGA
>CALFNC010000443.1 GCA_937902605.1 uncultured Acidobacteriota bacterium
ACCGAGATCTACACTCTTTCCCTACACGACGCTCTTCCGATCTGGATGATCAGGTCGGCCCAGCGCTTCGACGGTTCCACGAACTCGAGGTGCATCGGCCGGACGGTCGTCTCGTATTGCGTCACGACGCTCTCGAGCGTTCGGCCGCGATCGGCGATGTCGCGCCGGATTCGCCGGATCAGCCGGACGTCGGCGTCCGTATCGACGAAGATTTTCACGTCGAAGAGGCCGCGAAGCTCCGGCTCCGCGAAAATCAGGATCCCGTCGACGACGATGACTCGCTTCGGCTCGATCCGCCGGGTCTCGGGGGCACGCCTGTGGACCCGGAAGTCGTAGATCGGGGTCTCGACGGGCGCCCCGGTCTTGAGGGCCCTGACGTGCCTTATGAGGAGATCGGTCTCGAGCGAGTCGGGGTGGTCGAAGTTCTTTCCGTCCAGGACGTCCCTGGGGAGGTCGACGTAGTCTCGGTAGTAGGAGTCGTGAGGGAGGACGGCGAGCCGCTCCTCCCCCACCTTCCGGGCGATCGCGTTGACGACGGTCGTCTTTCCGGAGCCGGTCCCGCCGGCGACCCCGATGACGAACGGCGTCACTTGAATGCGTCGAGCATGTCCTTCGCCGTGCCCGCTTCCTTCCCCTTCGGGTCGAGCCGCAGGTACTCCTTGAAGTGCTTCCTCAGCTCCGGGACCTTGCCGAGGTTCACGTAGCACATGCCAATCAGGTAGTGCGCGTTGACGTAGTCGGGATTCGCCACGAGGATCAGCTTCAGGATGGGTTCTGCCGCTTTGGCATCCCCCTTGTTGTAGAGCTCGACGGCCTGGTTGTAGAGAATCTCGGGCCTGTCGGGATTCGCCGTCGCGAATTTTTTCTCGTACTCGGCCACCTTCGCCTTATTGCTCTTCGCGCGGTAGGCCTCGATCAGCGGGCCGTACAGCTCGGTGTTCTCGGGGTCGAGGGCGAGCGACTTCTCGCCCATCTCGATCACCTTGTCCCAGTCCTTCCGCCTCGAGGCGATGGTCGCGCCGAGCTTCCACGCCACCGCCTTGTCGGGCCCCAGCGTCAGCGCGTCCTGAGCCTTCGCCCATGCCCCGTCGAGGTCGTCCTCCTTGACCTTGTCGACGGCCTCGTTGAAGGTCTTTGAGAAGGGGTCCTCGACCGTTTTGACGACCCCCTTGGAGATCGCCTGCTCCTGTGTCAGAAGCTCAACGTTGAGGGGCTCGCCGGTCGACGCGACGGGCACCTTGAAGTTCTCCCTCTTGACTGCGAGATAGCCCTTCTTCTCGAACAGGTAGTCGTAACGGATCGTGGCGTCGTTCAGGATCGTCTGCCACTTCCCGTCCTTGTCGGAGGTCAGCTCCATCTTGAACTTCGCGAGCGCCGACGTCGTGATCGTGATCTTGACGCCTTCGACGGGGTTCCCCTTCCCGTCTGTGACCTTTCCTACAACCCGCCCCTGCGCTCCGGCCAGGGCCGTGAGCGTAGTGAGCAGAAGGGGGAGGAGCAAGAGCCGGACGCCGACCGAGAGCCTCCGCCGAGATGCGTTCATTCGTTCCTCCGTGTCCGGCGCGTCAACGGGCGCCGCACGCCACCTCATTATTCTATTCCGTGTGACCCGAAGGCTCACGCCCGCTCGGCCACGGCCGGCGCGAGGGTGCCTTGACGGCCCGTGACGGGAAGAACAAAATGTCCGGCTCGCCAGGCCCACGGGCCGCGGGACGACGAGACCGGGTCGCGATCCGGGAGGATGTTCGATGAACAGGAAGTGGACGGAAGAGGATTCCCGCTGGCTGCGAGCGAACCATGCCCGGATGGATCTTCAGACCCTGTCACAAGAGCTGAAGTTTCCGCTGGCAGAAGTGGAGAAGCGGCTAAAGCAGCTCAGGCTCGACGCGGCGTCGGCGGCACTGCCGAAGAAGTCTCCCGGAACCTACCGCGACCAGGTCCGGGAGCTTTCCGCCGCCCGAAAGGTCTACGAAAAGGCCATCGAGCTCTTCCACAAGCGTGACCTCGACGGCGCTGCCCGCCGTTTCGAGGAGCTGATCACCGACTACGCCGACGAGAAAGACCTCGTCGACCGCGCCAAGGTCTACCTGAACGCCTGCCGCAACGGGAAGAAGACCCGCGCCGCTGCGGTTGGTGCACCGGACGAGATCTTCCACGCCGCCGTGTTCGAGAAGAACCGGGGGAACGTCCCGAAGGCCCTCGAGCTCCTGAAGAAGATGTCCGGCGGCCGGGATGGAGACGGCCGGGTCCACTACCTTGCGGCCTGCTGTCATGCCCTCGCGGGCGACCCCGAGCAGGCCCTCTCGAATCTGAGGAAGGCGATCCACGCCGATCCGCAGAACCGGATCCAGGCCCGGATGGAGGCCGACCTTGCGTCGCTCCGAGGGGTTCCCGGCCTCTCCGAGCTGCTGGCGGGATGACCCGTCCCGAGCTCGCGGTCGTCGTCCTTGCGGCCGGCAAGGGGGTCCGGATGAAGACCGCCTTGCCGAAGGTCCTCCACGCGGCGGCCGGGACGCCACTCCTCGGGCACGTTCTCGCGACCAGCGAGCACCTCGGCGATGCCGTCGGCGCAGGTCCCCGGATCGTCGTGATCGGCGCCGGCCGCGAGACGGTCGGTCCCTGGCTCACGGCGACCGCCCCGGCTGCGATCCAGGTCGTCCAGGACCCGCCCCGGGGGACGGGAGATGCCCTGAAGGTTGCCTCGGCAGCCTTCGGCGCCGCTTCCCAGGTCCTCGTCCTCTCGGGCGACGTCCCGCTCCTGAAAGCCGAGACCCTGAAGCTCCTCGTCGGGGCCCTCGAAAGGCCTTCCCCGGCCGCCGTCGCCTTCCTGACCGCCAAGGTGCCGGACCCCGGCGAGTACGGCCGCGTCGTTCGGGACGGATCGGGGGAGGTCCTCCAGATCGTGGAGGCGAAGGATGCGACCGAGGCCGAACGGCAGATCGACGAGATCAACGCGGGCGTTTACGTCTTCGACCGCGACTTCCTCGACCGCGCGCTTCCCCTCCTGACGGCGGCGAACGCGCAAGGCGAGTACTACCTGACCGACCTGGTCGGGATCGCGGTGGCCGAGCGCCGGAGGGTCGTGGGCGTCGAGGTGGCCGATGCCCAGGAGGTCCTCGGCGTCAATTCGCGCCGCGACCTGGCCGAGGTCGACGCGGTCCTCCGCCGGCGAGCAGCGGACGCCGCGCTCGACGCGGGGGCCACGCTGTTCCGGCCGGAGACGATCACGCTCGCCGACACCGTCGTCGTGGAGCCGGACGCCATCCTCGAGCCCTTCACGACGCTGACGGGCGTCACTCGGGTCGGGACCGGAGCCCGGATCGGCCAGGGATCAGTGATCGCTGACTCGGCGATCGGCGCGCGGGCGCAAGTCCGGCCGTACTGCGTGATCGACCGGGCCGTCGTCGGCGAAGGGGCAGTCGTCGGTCCGTTTGCCCGGCTGCGCGAAGGGACCGAGCTAGGTCCGGACGTCCACGTCGGGAACTTCGTCGAGACCAAGAAGGCCCGGCTGGCGCGCGGAGCGAAGGCGAACCACCTCACGTACCTCGGCGACGTGGTCATCGGCGAGAGGACCAACGTGGGGGCCGGCACGATCACCTGCAACTACGACGGGTTCGAAAAGCATCTGACGCGGATCGGAGCCGGGGTGTTCGTCGGGTCGGATGTCCAGCTCGTGGCGCCGGTCTCGATCGGCGACGGGGCGATAATCGGCGCGGGGACGACGGTGACGAAGGACGTGCCGGCCGACTCCCTCGCGCTGTCGCGGACACCCCAGACCGTCGTTCCGGAAGGAGGCGCCGCCTACCGCAGGCGCCGGCAGGCCGCGAAGGACGCGAAGCAGAAGGGGAGCTGACCGGATGTGCGGGATCGTCGGCTACGTCGGTCTGCGGGAGGCGATGCCGGTCCTGATCGACGGGCTCCGCCGCCTCGAGTACCGGGGTTACGACTCGGCGGGCGTGGCCGTGCTGGGAGAAGACGGCTCGATCCAGGTGTCCCGGAGTGAAGGGAAGCTCCGGAACCTGATCGACAAGCTCGCCGCGAGCCCGCTGAAGGGGTCGTGCGGGCTGGGGCACACCCGCTGGGCGACGCACGGACGCCCGTCGGAGGAGAACGCCCACCCCCACCGCGACACGACCGGCCGCATCGTCGTGATCCACAACGGGATCATCGAGAACTTCATCGAGCTGAAGAACGAGCAGATCG
>CALFNC010000444.1 GCA_937902605.1 uncultured Acidobacteriota bacterium
GAGAGGCCGTTCACTGGATCGGCAGGACCGTCACGGTCTTCGTGACGGTCGGGGTGGGGTTGAAATTCCGATTCCCGGCCTGGTCCGCGGTCACCGTGCAGATCCCGTCGGCTAGGAGGTGCAGGATCGAGCCGCTGACCCAACATGTCCCGTAGGCGTCGAAGCGGACCGGGAGGCCGGACGTGGCGCTCGCTGTCAGCCGGAAGTCGGTATTGCGGTAGAGGGGGCCGGAGAGGCGGAAGTCGATCGTCTGGTCGGCCCGGGCGATCGCAAATGTCACATCGACGATCCGCGCCGCGGTGAAGCTCGAGTCTCCGGGCTGGAGAGCCGACACGGAACAGGTTCCCGCGCCGAGGATTCGCGCGATCGAGCCATTGACCTCGCAGTCGCCCGTGGCGACGAGGACGACGGGAAGGCCGGAGCTTGCGGTGGCCCCCAGGTCGAAGTCGGGGTCGAGGAACGCCTTGAACGACGGCTTGGGGAGGCGGATCGTCTGCTCCGCCTTCCCGATTGCGAGACGGATCTCGACGTCCGGAGCCGCCTGATACCGGGAGTCGCCGGGCTGCGACGCGGTGATCGAGCATTTTCCCGCCGAGAGGAGGTGAACCGTCGAGTCCTTGACCGCGCAATCTCCCGAAGCCGTGAAGGGGACCGGCAGTGCGGAGGTCGCCGTCGCGTCTATGTCGAAGTCTGGATCGAGGTATGTCGGGGCAGGCAGGGGCCGGATGCGGATCGTCTGCGCGGTCTGGCCGGCCGAGGGGGGCGGGGCGGGGTCGGAGGCGAGGCGGACCGCGAAAGTGCCGGCGGCCGGGGCCGGCCCGGTCAGCGCAATGGAAAGTGAGAGGGCGAGGAGCGCGCCCCTGTTCTTCATCTTCCGATCAGACATGCAATCAGACATGCAATCCTTCTATACCTTGACCCCTTCGCGGGGTCTCTCTCCGTCGGGACGGATTCCCGCCCCGGGGTCCGCGAAGAACCTCGAACGGCTCGCCGCAGCGATCGATTGTCGGCGGCCTCGGGTGGGGCGGTTGGCCTCATCGTCGAATCACACCGACCGATAGTCTATGACCTCGTGGGCGCCCGCGCTCCCGTTCTGCGTCTTCAGACCGCGAGGTCGGAGGTGCGGCGAAGGCCCACGAGAATGACTGTGACCTGCCCCCCAGCTCTGGCCGGTTTGGGTTGAGGGAGCTCGTCCTGGGCCATAAGTCGATTCTTATGAACTGGTTATGTAATGGGCTGAAAAGGACCTGGCCACGATCGCAGTTCGATAATCGGTGAGAACGCTCCACCATGACTTGGAAGACCAGGCGCCTCGGCAAACCCGCGGCTTTCTTGTTGCTGGCGACCGAGCGGTCGCCGTCCACCAAAGGGCGCCCTTCGCCGGTCGATGGCATGAGGAGGCGTGCATGGGGGACGGTTCAGGCGGAGGCTGTTGGGGTCAGCGCAATGCTTGACATAAACGCAAGCACCATCCACGATGCCGGTCGTGCTCGAGGAACCCTTGAAACCGGACAGGGCACGGCGCCTCATCCGACGAATCCTCGACGATGGCCGGGTGACGTTCTCGGGGCACTCGCTCGAGGCCCTCGTCGATGTCGATCTCTCGACGGTTGATGCCGTGAACGTTTTACGAGCCGGCACGGTGGAGCCGGCGGAATTCGAAAAGGGATGCTGGAGATATCGGGTCCGAACGAGCGAATGGTGGTGGTCATCGCCTTCCGCTCGGAGTCCGAGATCCGGATCGTGACAGCCTGGAGGGAAAAGCGATGACGTGTATCGAATGCGGGGGAAAGCTGAGGTCCAAGAAGGAGAACTACCGCTACTTGGCGTGCGGTCTGCCGAACGTCACGCTCACGGGCGTCGAAGTCCGTCGGTGTGCCACCTGCGGAGACCACGAGGTCGTCATTCCGCATATCGAGAGGCTTCACGAGGCCCTGGCGAAGGCCGTCGTGAGACACGAGGCCCGCCTGAGTGGCAGCGAGGTGCGATTCCTCCGGAAATACCTCGGCTACTCGGGCGTGGATTTCGCTGATCTGATCGGGGTCTCTCCGGAAACGGTCTCCCGCTGGGAAAACAAGAAAGAGACGATGGGTCCGAGCGCTGAACGTCTCCTGCGAATGCTCATGGTCCATAAGCTGCCAATTCAGGAATACCCGATCGAAGCTCTGACCCAGATCTCGGCGAAGGCGAGAACGAAGCCCATCGGGCTCCGCCCGAAGGGCAATGGCTGGATCGAACAGGGTCTCGCCGCCGCATGACGACCGGACCCACGCATCTCTCCTGACGGAACCCTCAACCACTGGTCTTTCTGCCACCCGCCGTACAACCAGTGCTTTGGCAGTCAATTAGGGCTACGCTGCGCCCGCCCGCCGCCAAGATCGTAGTTCGATAATCGGTGAGTACGCTCCACTGTCGTGATGCTTCTCCTCACTCCCCGCTAG
>CALFNC010000445.1 GCA_937902605.1 uncultured Acidobacteriota bacterium
CGGCATACGAGATATTGGCGTGACTGGAGTTCAGACGTGTGCTCTTCCGATCTGCCCAGGAGAAGTACCGGAACCAGTCCCTTCTGATGAACGCCCAGGAGTTCGACAAGACGGTCGGCTTCATCGGCGTCATCCGGAACGCCAACGCGGCCGGCGTGACGATCTACGCGGTCGACGCCGGCGGGCTCTCCGTCGACTCGTCGGTCTCCGCCGAGAACCGTGCGATGGGAGCGAGGCTCGACACGTTCGCGGAGCAGAACAACGAACAGGCGATGCTGACGCTGATGTCGGAGGAGACGGGCGGTGTGGCGATCCTCAACAAGAACGACATCACGCCAGCCCTGAAGGACCTCGAGCGTGATTGCACCTCGTACTACTCGCTCGGGTACCGGAGCCTCCGGTCCGGGGCCGACCGCCCCCACAAGGTGGACGTCAAAATGAAGCGGAAGGGCCTCGCGGCGCGGGCGCGGCGGAGCTATCTCGAGAAGAGCCCGGAGACGCGGATCACGGAAGCGACGCTCTCGGCGCTCGTTTTCCCCCGCGACGACAACCCCCTCGCCGTCGGCCTGGAGACCGGGACTCCGGCGCCGGCGGATCGAGCAAATTTTCTCGTGCCGATTCGCATCCGGGTTCCGTACTCGCGGATCATGCTCCTTCCCGACGGGCCCAGGCTCAAGGGCCGGCTCATCCTCTATTTCGTGGTCCTGGACTCGGTCGGGAAGCAGTCCGACCTCGCCCAGCAGTCCATCCCGATCGAGGTCGAAGCCAAGCTCTTCGAGGCCGTCTCGAAGAAGGACTTCATCTACGACGCCCGTCTCATGATGATCCCCGGCGGGCAACGCCTCTCGATCGCGGTCCGCGACGACCTGACGAACGCGGTCAGCTACATCCAGAAATCGATCTTCGTCTCCGTCTTCTCGGGGGAGGCGGGCACCTCGGGCCCGAAACCGTGAGGTGACCGCTGGCAGGACGCTGGCCCTCTTCGTCCGGGAGCCGGAGCCCGGCGCGGTGAAGACGCGGCTCGCGCCGACCCTGGGGGCCGAGGGGGCAGCGCTCCTCTACGGGGCGTTCCTGGAGGACCTCTCGGCGAAGCTCGTCGGCGAGGGGGAATGGGAGGCCATCGCCGTCCACGACGGGCCGGTTCCCGGCCCCGTGCTAAAGGCGCAGTTCGGAGGCCGATGGGCCTTCCTCCCGCAGGGAGCGGGGGACTTGGGGGCGAGGCTGTCCCGCTGTTTCCGCCACCTTGCGAGGGAAGGAGACGGAGCCACGGTCGTGGCCGGTAGCGATGTTCCGTCTCTCTCTCGTCGTGCGGTTAGCGGTGCGTTCGTTGCGCTGGAGGGGTTCCGCGGGGTCGCCTTCGCGCCCTCTCCGGACGGAGGTTTCTCCCTGGTCGGCATGCCGTGGCCGGTCTCCGCCGGCTTCCTAGAGGGACGGATCGAGTGGTCGACCCCGGCTGTCCTCGCGGAGGCGGTGGGGGAGGCGCGGGTAGCGGGGCACGACGCCCGGTACCTCCCCGTGCTCCCGGACGTGGACGAACCAAAGGACCTGGACGCACTGAGGGAGCTTCTCCGGGAGGACCCGAAGACCGCGCCGGCGACTGCCCGGGCTCTGAATGCGTTAGCGGGGGCCGCCGGCTCCAAGGATCGGCGATGAGATCGGTGACCGCCGCCGAGGCTCGCCGCCTGGATGCCGAGACGATTGCGAGCGGAACGCCGGGAATCGTCCTGATGGAGCGGGCCGCAACCCAGGTCGCGGCCGAGGTCGTCCGGGTCCTCGCCCGACGGCCGGCACTCGGAGCCGAGGTCGTCGTGGTCGCCGGAACCGGCAACAACGGCGGGGACGGCTTCGAGACGGCCCGGCTCCTCCTGTCCGGCGGACGCGTGGGGCGCGTGTCGACCCTCCTTCTCGGCAGCGGGCCCGACCGGCTTCCGGTGGATGCGCGGACCGTCTACGAGCGTTTGCGCTCGGCCGCTGGCCCACCGATCGTCGTGACGACCGAGGACGGCCTCGAGCCCATCCGGCGGGCGACCCTCGTCATCGACGCGTTGTTCGGAACCGGACTGAGCCGTCCAGTCGGCGCGGAGAGCCTGGAAGCAGCCGCCATTCGCATGATGAACGCGGGGCCGTTTGTCGTGGCCGTGGACATTCCCTCCGGTCTTCGCGGCGGCGACGGCGAGGTCTCGGGCCCGCACGTGGCCGCCGACGTCACCGTCACGTTCGGCTGTCCGAAGGTCGCCCACGTTCTCCTGCCGGCGGCGGGCGGCTGTGGAAGGGTCGTGGTCGCCTCGGTCGGCCTCCGGGGCGAGGACGATGAAGAAAAAGGGACTGGTCTCGAGGTGGTCACGGCCCGGGACGCGGGCAGACTCCTCCCGCGGCGAGGTCCGGAAAGCCACAAGGGGACGTTTGGAACGGTCTGTGTGGTCGGCGGGGCGGTTGGAATGGCAGGCGCCCCAGCGCTCGCCGCGAGGGCGGCGTTCCGGAGCGGCGCGGGGAAGGTGGTGGTCTCGGCTCCGGAGGAGGTTCGGCCGATCGTCCACGGTCTTTGTCCGGAGGCCACGACCGCTCCGGATGGCGTCGACCCGTCGCCGTTCCAGGCTCTGGCGGTCGGGCCTGGCCTCGGGACAACCGAACGATCCGAACGGGTCTTCCGGCAAGCCCTCGGGTCCGGCATCGCGGCCGTCTTCGACGCCGACGCGCTAAACCTGGCGGCCGGGAGACCAGAGGTTTTCGCCCGCGCCGCGCGGACCGTGCTCACGCCGCATCCAGGGGAGGCAGCGAGGCTCCTCGGGGTCTCGACGACCCAGGTCGGGCGGGACCGGAAAGGGGCCGCGCTCGAGCTGGCCCGTCGCTCCGGGACGGCGGTGGTCTTGAAGGGCTTCCGCTCGATCGTCGCCACGCCGGAGGGAGAAGTTTGGTTCGTCCTCGCCGGGAACCCGGGGATGGCGACGGGCGGGTCGGGAGACGTCCTGACCGGGGTGATTGGAGCGTTCTTGGCGCGGGGGTTGATGGCGCGAGACGCCGCGGCAGCGGGTGCGTACCTCCACAGCCTGGCCGGAGACTTGGCGACGGAGGCCCTCGGTGAGGACGGAGTGATCGCCACAGACATCGTCGACCGGCTTCCGGAGGCGTTCTCGTCCCTTCCCAGGTTCCGGAACGCCGAGCCCAC
>CALFNC010000446.1 GCA_937902605.1 uncultured Acidobacteriota bacterium
CCCGAGCCGTTCCCGCGCCTCGTCGGCCAGCTCCTTGCGAATCTCGATGGAGTAGACCTTCTGGACCAACGCCGCCAGGACCGCGGCCTGGTAGCCGGAGCCGGTGCCGATCTCGAGAACCTTCTCACCCCCTTTCAGCCCGAGCTGCTCCGTCATGAACGCGACGATGTATGGCTGCGAGATCGTCTGGCCGCTACCGATCGCGAGCGGGTAGTCGGCGTACGCCTGCGCCTTGTGGTCGGCCGGAACGAAGAGGTGGCGGGGGATCCGGCGCATCACCTCGAGGACCCGAGCGTCCTTCACCCCTCGGGCTTCGATCTGGGACCGGACCATCTCCAGCCGCTGGCGGGATTCCTGGTCCCCCGATCCCTGGCATCCCGAGGACAGCCATCCGACAAATGTCACTAAAAGGAGACCCTTCCACTCCACGGAGACGATTCTAGCGAGGAGCGTGCCGCCGTCATCCGATCCGCGCCACCAGGACCGTCTGGTCATCATACTGGGCCACGCCCCGCGTGAACTCGTCGACCGCTCCGAAGATCTCGCCCGTCAGGCCGGCGGGGGACAGCTCCCTCCCGCCCAGGACGAGGCCGGTCAGCCGCTCCATCCCGAACTCGGTCTCGCCTCCGTCCTGTGCCTCGGTGATGCCGTCGGAATAGAGGACGAGGAGGTCGCTGGCGCGCAGCGTTCGCACCTCCTCCTTGTGGACGGCATTCGGGAACATCCCGACGGGAATGCCGGTCGGTCCCAGCAGCTCGAATGACTCGCCCGAGAGGAGGATCCCGGGGTTGTGGCCGGCGTTCACGTACCGCATCACGCGGCTCGAAGGCTCGAAGATGCCTAGGAACAGAGTTGCGAACTTCCGCGAGGAGCTGAACCGGACCAGGTGCTCGTTGACCCGGGCGACGACGAAGGGAAGGTCGTCGCGCCCGACATCGAACAGGACGTGCAGGCACGCATGCACGGTCGACACGAGGAGGGCCGCCGGCACCCCCTTGCCCGAGACGTCGGCGAGGGCGAACGCCACACGGCCGCCGGGCAACGGAAAGACGTCGTAGAAGTCGCCCCCGACCTGGCGGGTCGGGCGGTTCGCCCCGCAGATGTCGAGCCCCTCGACCTCGGGCAGGGACGCGGGGATGATCGTCCGCTGGATCGAGGCGGCCAGCTCGATCTCCCGCTCCATCCGCTCCTTCTCGAGGGCCTCGCGGTGCAATCGCGCGTTGTCGAGCGCGATCGCAGCCTGGTTCCCGAAGAGCGAGAGAATGCGCGCATCCGCCTGGTTGAAGTCGTCGATCCCTCCGGCGCGGTTCTCCTTGTCGCCCACGACGAGGACGCCGATCGGCTCCCCCTCGGAGCGGATCGGGACCGTGAGCAGCTTCTCGGCCGTCGCCGCGGCCAGGAACGCCGGGCGTTCCTCCCGCCGGTTCGCAACACAGACCCCCTCCGGGATCCCGACGCCCGGGCCCGGGTCGGGGAAGGCGCTCCCGAACTCCTTGATGTAGAAGCCCCCGTCGACGTCCCGCCGCCTCACGATGAGGGCTCCACTCCGGGCGTTCAGGAGGGAAACCGATTTCATCAGGATCTCGTCCGCGAGCGACTCGAGGTCGAGGGTCCCGGCGATGGAGAGCCCGACGTCGTAGAGGCTCTCCAGCTCCCAGACCCGATACTTCAGCTCGAAATCCGCCTCGCGGACCTTCTCGGCCATCCGAACCCAGGCCAGGATGGAGGCGGCGTGGGCAACGACCGAAGCGAAGCCCGCCGGATCGGCGGGCGGCTCCGGGAGGACCAGAAGAGCGAGCGTCTCGTCTGCAGCCGTGATCGGGATCACTCGGGGGTCGGACACGGGGGGGCCGTCGCCGAAGAAACGGGCGGCCAGGCGCAGCGTCTCCCTGGTATTCGCGGGTTCCGCAGTCTCCGCGGACTGCGCCAGCTCCCCGGCGAGCCGGTGCAGCGCCGACGGGGCGAGCGAGAGGCCGAGCGAAAAGGGACGGTCGGGATGCGCGGCGTCGACCGCGATGCCGCGCTCGATGCCGGCGCCAGTGAGCAGGGCAGGCAGGATCTTGAGGAGGAGCCCTTCGTCTCCCCCCGCCGGCTGGATCGCCGCCAAGAGGGCGTGGGCTCGGGGGACGTCACCGGTCGGCACGGAGGTCGTCCGAGGTCCTTTTCCGCCTACTCCGTCTCGCCCCGCAGCCAGGCGAGAGCCGGGTCGACCGCCGGGAAGAGGCGCGCGTACTGGGCGAGACCCATGATCTGGAACGTCTTCTCGATGGTCGGCGTGAGCCGGCAGAACGCGAGCCGGCCCTTCTGGTCGAGGACTTTCTCGAGGATCTCGATCAGGATCGAGATCCCGATCGAGTTGACGATCCTGGTCCTCTCGAGGTCGAGGAGGAGGTTGACCACCCCGTCGCCCAGCAGCACATAAGCTTCCTTGGCGATCTCTTCCCCACCCGAGGCGTTGATGTACCCGTCCGGCCTCAGGATTGCCACGATCTGGTCCGGCCTCTCGACGGTCACGGTCAGCCTTTCACTCATCGCCGCCTCTCAAAGGTATTTTCTCATCACGATTCTCGTTCCGTGCTCGCCGCTCTCGATTCTGACGTCGTCCATCAAGCTCTCGATGATCTTCAAACCCCAGCCTCGCTTTTCCTTGCTGTGGATCTTCTCGCGAATCACCGGTTCGGCAACACGGGCCGGATCGAACCCGCACCCGGCGTCGATCACTCCGACCTCGAGGAAAGGGCGGCCCGACTTCTCGTCGGCGACGAACTCGATCTCCACCTTCCGATCCGGAGTCCCGCTGTGCTCGAACGCGTTGATACAGGCCTCCACGACGGCCAGCTTCACCTCGTCGATCTGGTCGCGCTCCATCTGGAGGAGCTCCCCGAGCACAGCCACCTGAGCCGTCGCCGCGATCTCCATGTCGCGCACGATCGGCAGGGTCAGATGGACCTCTCTCCTCTCGAACGACGGCATACGAGCAGTCTCGTCTCTGCGGCTAGAAGGTCAGAAGTGCCCGGAAAAGCTGAGCAACAAGAGGCGGGATTTTAACCGACGACGCCGCCACCGCCAGCATCAGCCCTTCGGCCGCGAGGAGGAGCGGCCACCGGAGATGCCCGTAGACGGAAAACCCCTGGGCGACCGCCAGTCCCTCGTGTGTCCGCTGCGACATCCGGTCCATCGGGTGCCTCCTGTCACAATGGGACAGCAAGTCGCGGACCAGCGTGGCGAGGCAGCTCGATCACAACACAAGCTACGATTTATCAATAACATATATCGAAGTCCCGGATTCGTGCGGAAAGTCCATCAAACGTGGCAAATTGCCACAATATGGCGGCGATTCCGACACCAACTTAGTCAAGCAATTGAATATTAGAGTGTTACTAGGATAGCGACAATATGCCACGCCGTGTCATTACGACGCAAACCTGCGATAAATGGTTCTCCGGTTGATTCCCAGAATCCTGGCCGCCCGAGATTTGTTCCCTCCCACCGAGTTCAGAACCCTGAGGACGTGCTCCCGCTCGAGAGACTCGAGGTCCTGGCTGGAAGAGGTGACCGGGGCCCGGACCAGAGCCCCGAACTGAAGGTCGGCCGCGTCGATCGTCTCCCCCGCGACCAGGGCCGCCGCCCCCTCGAGCAGGTTCTCCAGCTCGCGGACGTTACCGGGGAACGGATGCGAAAGGAGCGCCGCGATCCCTTCCCGCGTCAGCCGCAGAGAAGGTCGGCCGTCCCGTGAGACGATGACCGACAGGAAGTGGGCTGCCAGCCGGGGGATGTCCTCCCGCCGGTTTCGGAGGGGCGGCAGCTCGATCTCGACGACCCTGAGCCGGTAGAAGAGATCCTCCCGGAATCGCCGGTGCCGGATCTCCTCGCGAAGGTCGGCATGGGTCGCCGCCACCACGCGGACGTCGACCGGTATCCTCGTCCGCCCCCCGATCCTCTCGATCTCCCGCTCCTGCAGAACGCGCAGCAGCTTCGCCTGGATCGCGAGCGGCGTGTCGGCGATCTCATCGAGGAAGATCGTCCCTCCCGACGCCAGCTCGAACTTTCCGAGCCGTGCCTCGACACCTGTAGCCACACCTTTCTCGATGCCGAAGAGCTCGCTTTCGAGGAGCGACTCCGGCACGGCGGCGCAGTTCAGAGCGAGGAACGGCCCCTCCCTGCGGCTGGACCCGAGGTGCAGGAGACGAGCGGCCAGCTCCTTGCCGGTCCCGCTCTCGCCGCGGATCAAGACGCTCACCCGGGACGAGGCGGCCCGGGAGATCAGGTCCTTCACACGGCGCATCGGGGGCGAGTCGCCGATCAGCACCCGGTCGATCTCGGCGGTTCCCTTTAGAGAGCGGTTCTCCTCCCTCAGGCGGTCGAGGTCGACCGAGAGCGCCCGAAGCTGGCGGGCGGCTTCGAGGGCCGGCGAGACGACGGCGGAAAGCGACCCGAGGAACCGGCGGTCCTCCTCGTCGAACGAGGGCGTCTCCCCGCCGCGCTCCTCCCGCTCGAGGACGACGAGGACGCCGAGGACCTCTCCATGCGCCGTCGTCAGCGCGACTCCAGCGGCCGTCGCGACGCTTTGCCCCAGGACCGTCTCGTCCCGGCGCAGGACCGGCCCCCTCGCGCGGCAAACGTCCAGGACGAACGGGTCGGACGCGACGTCGACGGTGGATGGGAGCGACCCTAGGCCGGCCACGGCTACGGCTCCGGACGAAAACCCTTCCGGAAAGGTCGACGCGAACCCGCGCTCGGCGTCGAGGACCGGCACGGCCCGCGTGACCACCTCCTCGAGGAGCGAATCCTCGTCGCGCGCCTGGGCAAGGGACCGGCTGATGTCGTACAGGGTCTCCAGCCGAAGGACCTTCTTCTTGAGGGCGAAGGTCCCGGGGTCGGCCGGGCCGCTCCCGAGGGCGGCGGCGGCCGTCATGTCCCCGACGTGGGGGTAAGCGTGGCAGCCCCCGCCTCTCCACGGACCCGTCCCTGGGCGTCCAAGGCCGGCCGGAACCGCGGGTTCCTGGCCAGAACCACCTTCAGGATCTCCCCCGCCTCGCCGGTCGCCCCGGTTCGGCCGAGCAGGTCGGCGAGGTGAACCCAGAGGATCGGGATGTAGGGGTAGTAGCCGAACGCCCCGTTCCGCGAAGCCCACGCGGGAAGCTCCTTCTCAACGAACGACCGGGTCCCGGTCAGGTCACCCTTGCGGACCTCCTCTAGGAGACGGACCAAGCCGAACGCCAGGTCACGCGAGGCGCGGTCTCCTTCCCTTCCCGCCTCGCCCGCCTCGCCCGCCTCTATGGGAGGAGCGGCGGCAGGAAGGCGGGCGACCCCCTCGCCCATGATTCCGCTCCGAATCAGCAAGCCGATCTCGCGGACGTCCTTGGTCCTCTCGGTCGGCTCCCCCAAAAAAATCGGGCTCGCGTCCAGAAGAGCGAGGGCGGCCGTTCGGTCCCCCGCTTCAAAGGTGCAGAGCACCTCCGCGAGGGTGAACTGAGCGCCCGAGCTGATGTTGTCGGAGAGCCTGGCGGCCTTCTGATACAGAACGGTCCCACCCACGAAATCGCCCCGCCCCACAGCGACCGCCCCGAGATGCCCGATGGCCGGGACGAAGTCCGGCTTTAGCTCCAGGGCCCGCCGAAGGTTCTCCTCGGCCTCCTCATAGCGCCCCGTGTTCGCGTAGAGCTCCCCGAGCGAGTCGAACGGGTTCGCCTGGTCCGGCGCGAGGAAGCGGTACCGCTTCAGGTTGTCCTCGGCCTTTGCGTAATCCCCCCGCGCCATCCAGTAGTAACCGATGTTGTTGTAGGCGATGGCGTAGTTAGGGTTGACCGCGAGCAGGCGGGTAAAGACCTCCATCGCCTTGTCGGACTTCCCGGCCTTCATCAGCTGTAAGGCCCGGAACTGGTAGCCCTCGGGCTCGTCCGGGTAGGCCTTCAGGTACTCGTCCGTCAGCTTCTCTGCAGCCGGGACGTCCTTGTCGACGATCAGTTTTGCCCAGATGTCGAAGGTCCGTCGCTCCCGGGTTGACACCGAGTCGCGAAACTTAGAGGCGCTCTGGAGGAGCGATCGGGACCGGTCGGGGTCCTTGTCCTGGGAGATGACCCCCAAGCGGAGCATCGCCATGAAGAAGTCCGGGTCCTTCGCGAGCGCCTCCGCGTAGGCGGCGGACGCCTCGCGCCTATAGAGCTTCTGCTCGTTCTCGCGCCCCTTTCTGTAAAGCTCATAGGCTTCCTGAGACGACGTCGTGACATCGCGGCGGGTGGAGACGAAATAGGCCGCCGCGGTTCCCGCCACGACGGCGAGAACCCCGACTCCGATGCTGACCTGCCACCTTCGTCTCGCGGTCATTCCGCAGTCCTCCCAAGGTCTATACGACCCCGGCGGAGGGAGGTTTCCCCGCCGTCCACCCGCATCAGGACGAACGTCTGGTCGTCGTACTGCTCGGCCCCGTAGGTGAACTGCCGGATGTCCTCCAGCAGCTCGTCGGCCAGCTCGGGGAGCGGTTTCGAAGCGTGCCGGACGAGGGATGCCTTCAGCCGCTCGTCCCCGTACGGGACCTGGTTCGCCGACATCGCCTCGTTGAGGCCGTCGGTATAGAAGAGGAGGAGGTCGCCCCTTCGGAGGAAGAACGTCCGGGCGTCGTAGACCGTGTCGCGGAGGGCTCCCAGGGGAAGGCGGACGTCGGGCGACGGGATCTCCACCACCGCACCTTCCCCCCGGACGAGGAGAGGGGCGGGCTGCCCCCCCACGGTGTAGTGGAGCGTCAGCGCCTCAGGGTCGATCACGAAGTACGAGAGGGCCACGAACATCCGCCGCTTGATGGCGTAGATCCGCCGGTTCGACTCCCGGAAGACCACCGCCGGGTCGGGGTTGGTCATCGCCCGCGCATAGACGATCTCCTTGGCCGCGACCATCAGGAGCGAGGCCGGGATCGACTTCCCGGAGACGTCCCCCACGACGAGGCCGAGCCTCCCGTCGCCGGCGAACGGGAGGAAGTCGTAGAAATCCCCGCCCACAACCTTCGCTGGGCGGCTGACGCCGAAGAAGTCGAAGCCCGGCAGCTTCGGAAGCTCGCGCGGGAAGAGCGAAACCTGGATGTCCCGGGCGATCTCGAGATCGCGTTCCACCTCCGCCCGCCGCGTCAGCTCCTCGTGCAGCGCCACCGCCTCGAGGCCGAGAGCCCCCTGGTTGGCGATCGTCGTCAGGTGGTCCAGGTCCTCGGGGCCGAAGTCCTCCTCCGACCGTTTGGCTCCTACCGCCAAGAGGCCTAGCAGGCGGCCTCGCGTGACGACGGGAACGAGGACGCGCACCCCCTGCTTATGGGCCGCCTCCCAAAAGCGCCGCGACGCCTCGTCGAGGCGGACCGGAGCGAGCTCGGTCATCCGGACGGGGTCCCCCCGCTCGACGAGAAGGCTGCCGAGCCGGCTCCCGAGCGGGAGGACGAGCGCGCTGCCGTCCCCGGCAGCGGGCGCCGCCAGCGCGCCGTCCTCCGGACGCGGCGTCAGGAGAACCAGCCGCTCCAGCCTCAGAAGCTCGGCCGTTCGCCCGGTCAGCAGCTCGTGGAGCTTCCCGCGCTCGAGCTGCGAGACGACCGACCGGCTCATCTCGACGAGTGCCCGCTGGAAATCGGCCCGGTCCCGGAAGAACCGCCGGTCCACGAACTCCTGGATCCGGCGCCGGAGAGGGTCGACGACGAGGACGATCATGAGGGCGAACGAGAACGCGAAGAGCGGCGACGAAAAGAGAACGTACGACGAAGCGAGCCGGCTCCCGGTCACGATCGCCAGGGCGTAGAAGCCGGTCACGGCGGCCGTGACGAGGGCGTAGACGATCGACTTCTTGATGATGACCTGGACGTCGAACAGCCGGAACCGGACGATCGAATACGCGAAGCTGAGCGGCACGAGCGCCATCGGGACGACGCCCCAGGCGAGGAGCCGGTCGCTCTTGAAGAAGGCCGGGAACCAGAAGACGACGAGCACGAACGGCACCGTGCCCGAGAGAGTCCCGACGAGGAGGACCAGGATTTGCTGGCGCTGTCGCCTCTCCGGAGCCGTCCACCAAGAGTGGAAAAGAGCGAGAAGTCCCAGTACCAGGTAGTCGGCCAGAAGGATCCAGCTGAGCAGCGGGGCGCCATAGACGAGGCGTTCCGGGCGGCCGGATCCGGCATACGCGGCCATTTTCACAACGTAGGTCGCCGGCGGCAGCGTGTAGAGGAGGACGAGAAAGAGCGACGAGCCGTTCAGAAAGCGCTGCAGCGCGGCCAGGAAGGACCGGGTCCTCCCGGTCGCACCCTCGGCGAACCGGAGGTCCTTCCGGGACGGGAAGAGGAGGAAAAAGTGGAGGAATACGGCCGGGAGGAGAAAGAGGGCGAAGGTCCCCGCCAGCTGGACGAAATAGTCGATCCAGTAGTAGCTCAGCGGCCGGAGCCGACAGACGAAGAAAAGGAGGAAAAGCGTGCAGAGGAGGAAGAAGACCGCGGCCGCAGGGTCCGACGGGCGCCTGGAATAGACGAACCATCCGAGCGTGACGAAGAGCGTGCCGAGGAAGGCGAAGTAGAAATAGGAGAGCGACGCCGCCCGGTACGCCGAGAGGACGACCGTGACCTCGAACACCTGCTCTCCGCGCTGGACGAGGTAGCGGACCGACTCCCCCACACCGTGCCGTCTCAGCTCCGGCGGGGCATCGGCGGGACGGGCGAGCATCCGGTGGCCGATCCCGAGGATGACGTCCCCGGGTCGGATTCCCGCTTTCTCCGCCCCGCCGCCCGGGACGAGGTCCTGGATCAGGATCCCGGGGGCGGCGTACGGGTCCGGGACGACGCCGTCCCACGGCCGCGCGACGAACATGTCGACCACCGACATCAGCGCGATGAGACAACCCGCAATCGCGAGCGAGAAGACCGCCCGGCGCCGCGGCGCGCGGGAGGCCCCGCTGGGGCGGTCGGAGGCGGCGGCGGTCGGGGGCGCTGACACCTGCATGACGTTCTGCATTCGGCGTTCGGGTCAGTATACGGACGGCTCGACGGGGGGTTCCCCATGCGAGAATCGGCCGGCGTGAGAGTCCGCAAGACCAAGCGATCGAAGGGCCTGTTCATCACGTTCGAAGGAATCGAGGGCTCGGGCAAGACCACGCAGCTCGACCAGGCCGCAGAGCTTCTGCGGCGCCAGGGCCTTCCGGTCGTCACGACCCGGGAACCCGGAGGAACCGCCCTCGGCCTCCAGCTCCGCAAACTGCTTCTCGATCTCCCGGAACCGATGGACCCCGGCACGGAGCTCCTCCTGATGTTCGCCGACCGGCGGCAGCACCTGCGGGAAGGGATCCTCCCCGCCCTCGAGGCGGGACGGATCGTGATGTGTGACCGGTATACCGACGCCTCGCGGGCTTACCAAGGGGCTGGCCGCAACCTCGGGGAAGGGCTCGTCGACCTCTTGCAGGAGAGCTTCTGCCCCCTCGAGCCCGACCGCACATACCTCCTCGACTGCCCGGTCAGCATCGCGCTCGCCCGAATCGCCGCGCGCCCCGGGGGCGACCGGGACCGGATCGAGCGGGAAGGGGTCGCATTCCACGAACGGGTACGGGCCGCATACCGAAAACGCGCCCGCAAGGAGCCGGAGCGGTTCGTCGTCCTGGATGCCTCGGCCTCCCCGGACGAGGTTTGCCGCGAGCTGATGGACGACCTCGAGCCCTTCCTGGAGCCCTTCCGGACACGGGCCACGCGGTGACCTCGGCCCCCCTTCTCCTGGCGGGCGCCGTCAGCCGGCAGCTGGAACGGGAGGCATACGCCGAGGCTTCGCGGCTCCTGTGCCGCTCTGCCCCGCACACACCCGAGGACGCCAAGGCGTGCCATGACTGCCGCCGGGTGGGCGAGAAGGAGCACCCAGACCTCCTGGTGGCGGCCCCGGAGAGCCACCGCCATGTTCACGCGCCCGCGTTCGAGGGGCAGTCGGGCGGCAAGGAGACCACCATCCCCACTGCCCTGATCCGGGCCATTGTCGCCGAGGCGGCGCGGCGTCCGTACGAAGGGTCGTGCCGCGTAATCCTCCTCTTGGACGTCGACCGGACGGACGGGGCCGCGTTCTCCGCTCTGCTCAAGGTCCTCGAGGAGCCGCCCCCGGCGACGCGTTTCATCCTCACGGCGACCCGCCCGCGGCTCCTCCCTGAGACAATCCTCTCGCGCGTGGTCGTTCGGACGCTGCGCGAGATGCCCAGGCGGGAGACCGCCGAAGCTCTAGAGCGCCTCGGCATGCCCGCCGAGGAGGCGGCAGTGCGAGCGGCGTTCGTCCCTGGCGACCCAGAGACGGCGGCAGCCCTCGACCTGGACTCAGCCCGGAAAGAACGCGACGAGCTCCTCGATGCCGTCTCGGGCCTCCTCCTGGACGGCTCGCCCGCGTGGGGGGTGATCCTGGCGTCGCGCCTGCCCGCGGAGGACGCGGCGGCGACGGCCGCGCGCCTGGGGCTGCTGGCCC
>CALFNC010000447.1 GCA_937902605.1 uncultured Acidobacteriota bacterium
GGGGAAATACAAGAGCCTTTTTCTGGCGAACCAGGGGACAAAGCGCGAACGCCTCCTCGCGGTGAAGGATGCCATCGCGGAGGTCTACGCGTCGGTCTTCGGCCCCGACCCGATCGAGTACCGGTCCGAAAGGGGCCTCCTCGACGTCCACGAGGAGATGGGGATCCTGCTTCAGGAGGTCGTCGGGACGAAGGTCGGCAAGTACTTCTTTCCGTCCTGGGCCGGCGTCGCCTTCTCGAACAACGAATTCCGCTGGTCGCCGCGGATCCGCCGCGAGGACGGCCTGGTCCGGCTCGTCCCGGGGCTCGGGACGCGCGCCGTCGACCGCGTCGGGGACGACTACCCCGTCCTCATGGCTCCCGGCCAGCCCGGGCTGCGGGTGAACGTTACGAAGGAAGAGATCGTGCGCTACGCGCCCCGCTTCGTCGACGTCATCAACCTCGAGTCGAGGAAGTTCGAGACGATCGCCGTATCCGACCTCCTGAAGGAATGCGGTCAGGAGATCCCCGGGTTCCGGCAGATCGTGTCGGTCTGCGACCAGGACGGGATCCACCGCCCGCTGCTCCTGGATATTCTGGAGAACTCCGGCCAGCTCATCGTCACGTTCGACGGGCTCGTCAGCGGGACCCCCTTCCTCCAGCAGATGCGGACGATCCTGCACGTGCTCCGCGACAAGATGGGCTGCCCGGTCGATATCGAGTTCGCATCGGACGGGAAGGACCTCTACCTCCTCCAGTGCCGGCCGCAGAGCTTCTCCGATGACGCGCTGCCGGTCCCGATCCCGCGGGATCTCCCGCCCGAGCGGATCCTCTTCTCGGCCCACAAGTACGTCTCCAACGGACACGTCCCGGACCTGACCCACGTCGTCTACGTGGACCCCGACCGGTACGCCGACCTTCCGGACGTGGAGGCGTTTCGGCGCGTCGGCCGGGCGGTCAGCCGCCTGAACAAGGTCCTCCCGAAGCGGAAGTTCCTCCTGATCGGTCCCGGCCGATGGGGGAGCCGGGGAGACATCAAGCTCGGCGTGAGCGTGACGTACTCCGACATCAACAACACGGCCGCTCTCGTCGAGGTGGCGCGGAAGAAGGGGAACTACGTGCCGGACCTCTCGTTCGGGACCCATTTCTTCCAGGACCTCGTGGAGGCCTCTATCCGCTACCTCCCGCTGTTCCCGGACGAGGATGGGAACGTCTTCAACGAGGGGTTCCTCCGAAGCGCTCCGGACCTCTTCACGACGCTCGTCCCGGAGTTCGCAGACCTCGAGGGCGTGGTTCGCGCCATCGACGTGCCGGCGGCCACTGGGGGCCTGGTCCTGAAGCTCCTGCTGAACGCCGAGCAAGAAGAGGCTGCCGCTGTGTTCGGACCTCCTGGACTGCCCGCGGACCGGAAGGGGACCTACGCCCACCGGCGAGCGCTGGAGCCCCAGGGGGACGACCATGCGCGGTGGCGTCTGCGGATGGCGGAGCGTGTGGCGGCGGAGGCTGACGCCGAGCGGTTCGGAATTCGGGGGATCTACGTCCTCGGAAGCACCAAGAACGGAACCGCCGGGCCGGATGCGGATATCGATCTCCTGCTGCATTTCCGTGGAAAGCCGGAGATGCGCCACGACCTCGAGCTGTGGCTGGAGGGATGGAGCCTTTGTCTGGCCGAGATGAACTTCCTCCGGACAGGAATCCGGGTCGAGGGGCTCCTCGACGTCGAGATCGTGACCGACGACGACATCCGGAGACAGGCCGGTCACGCCGGGAAGATCGGCGCCGTGACCGACGCCGCGCGCCCCCTCCTCCTGAAAAAGCGCTCGCCGAAAGGAGCTGAGGTCTAGAGTGGACCGTCTCGAAGGGTTGCCGATCATCCTGCGGGGCGAGGACCTTGCGGCGCTCTCGGAGGAGGCGCGCCGGCGTCCCCGGCTCCGCTTGAACCGGAACCTGCACGAGATGGCGGACCCCGTTCACCGACTCCTGAACGCGGTCGAGCCAGGGTCCTACATCCGCCCCCACCGCCACCGCTCGACGCCGAGGGACGAGACCGTGGTCGTGGTCTCGGGGGCGCTCGGGCTGCTGTTGTTCGACGACGCCGGGACGGTGACGTGGTCGGAGCTGCTTCGGCCCGCCCCTGGCCCGTTCCTCGCCGACGTGAGGGCGGGAGTCTGGCATTCGTTCGTGTCACTGGAGCCAGGGACGGTCTTCTTCGAGGCGAAGGCCGGTCCGTACGTTTCGCCGCTCCCCGAGGACCTCGCCGGGTGGGCTCCGGCGGAGGGGGAAGGGGATGCCGAGGAGCTGGAGCGGAGATGGCGGAAGATGATTCAGACGGTTCATGCAGTTTTCACTGGAAAGGGAGAGAATTCGGGGATTGCGACCTAGCCCGGGACGTCCGGGATATTTTTTTCGATGGGAGATGTGAGCATGCGAAATCGACCGAAATCACTTGGTGCTTTGACAGCTCTGACCGTTCTTGCGGTGGTCTGCGCGCTGGGGGTCGCAACCGCCACTTACGGCCAGTCGGTCAACTACACGACCGGCTCGATCGCCGGAAGGGTGAGTGACGACACCGGCGCCGGCCTTCCCGGCGTCACCGTCACGGCAACGAATCTCAACACCGGCCAGACTCGTACGGGGTTTACCGACAAGTATGGCGGGTACGATCTCAGCCTTCTGCCGCCCGGCAACTACAAAGTCCTGGCGGA
>CALFNC010000448.1 GCA_937902605.1 uncultured Acidobacteriota bacterium
ATGCAGGCCCTGACCGAGCCGGCCTTTGACAAGGAGCGTCTCGACCTGGCCCGCCGGAGCGCCCGGCAGGCCCTTGATCGGCGCAATGACTCCGTCACGTCGATCGCGCCCCTCCAGCTCGCCTTCCTGCTCTACGGGGATCGCTTCTTCCTGTCGCCCGACAGCACCGCCGCGAGCCTCGACTCGATCGGGCCGGAGGACCTTGCGGCGTTCCACGCGCGGCTCCTTCACCCGGCGAACTTCACCGTTGCCGTCTCCGGGAAGTTCGACCGGAAGGCGATGGTGGATCTCCTGAACCGGACGATCGGCGCGCTGAAGGCCGGGCCGGGCGCCCAGCCGAGCCCGAAGGTCCCGGTCCCTGACTTCCAGCGCACCCCGGGTCTCTACGTGACCGAAAAGGACGCGCCCCAGGCAATGCTGCAGTGGGTGGTCCCCGGCCTTCGCCGCTCGGATCCCGACTGGCACGCGGCGATGGTGATGAACCATATCCTCGGGGGGAGCTTCACGGGCCGTTTGATGAAGCGGATCCGATCCGACGAGGGACTGACATACGGCGTCCGAACGGCGCTCGGGGAAGGGGCCTACTGGCTGGGAGACCTGACCGGCAGCCTTCAGACGAAGAACCGGTCCGTGGCGTACTGCCTCCGGATCGCGATCGAGGAGATGGGGCGGCTAAAGACGGAGCCGCTGTCGCCGGCCGAGCTGAAGGCGATCAAGGACGGGCTCATCGAGTCGTTCCCCAGCCAGTGGGCGGGACGCCAGGCGACCGCGACGCGATTCGCAGAGGAGAACCTGCTCGGCTGGCCGGAGGACTGGTGGGTCGACTTCCGCGAGAAGGTCCAGACGGTCACTCCGGCGGACGTCCAGCGGATGGCGAAGAGGATCCTCGACCTCGAGAGGATGGTCGTCCTGGCGGTGGGGAAGGCCTCCGAGATCGAGGTGGGCGATCCCGACCACTCGGGCGCCTTCCAGGATGCGGCGAAGCTGCCCCTGGTGCACCTGACGCTCCGCGACCCGCTGACGCTGAAGCCGGTGAAGTGACGGGAAACGGGGGCTGGGCGTCTGCAACCGCGGGCGTCCCGGTTCCCGACCGGCGTCAGTGCCAGGACGCCCACACTCCCCCCGGAAGGTCCGAGAGGAATCGCATCCCCTCCGTCGCGAGAACGGCACCGTCCTCGGTGATCAGCGCCCCCTCGACACCCGGCGTCTGCTCGAGGAGGGCAAGGCCGGCCTCGGGACCCAGCAGGAACGACGCGGTCGAGAGCTGGCCGGCCCGGAAAGCGGTCGGGGCGACGACCGTGGCCGAGGCGAGCCCGAGGGAAGGCCATCCGGTCCTGGCATCGAGGATGTGGTGGTAGTGGACGCCGTCATTCCAGAATCCGCGCTCATAGTTTCCGGACGTCGCGACGCCGACGTCCCCGGGGGCCCGGACCGCGAATCGGCAGCGCTGTCGGTCCCTCGGGTCGAGAACGCCGATCTTCCACGGTCGCCCGTCTCCCCGGAACCCGATCGTCCTCACGTCGCCCGCGAAGCTGACGACGGCGGCCCGGACCCCGTCTGCGCGGAGGAGCTCGGCGGCGCGATCCGCGGCGTATTCCTTGCCGACGCCTCCGAGGTCGATCTCCATCCGAGCGTGCCTGAGGAAGACGGTCCCATCTCGTAGGGAGACTGCGCCGGCGTCCACCAAGGGAAGAACGGCCTCGATCTCCTCTGGCGAGGGAACGTGACCGCCCGAGAAGTTCCAGGCGCGCCGGAGCACGCCGACCGTCGGGTCGAAGCAGCCGCCCGTCAGACGCGCGAGGTCGAGAGCTGCCCCTACGAGGAATTCGGTCTCGTCGTCGACGGCAACCGGGGTCCGCCCCGCCTGCCGGTTGATCTCGGAGACGACGCTCGATTCGCGGTAGCGGGAGAATTTCAGCTCGATGCGCCGAGCCTCCCTCTCCACGGCGCGGGCGAGGCGTTTCGCGTGGTCCTGGCCGCGATCGTCGACGAACTGCACGGAGGCGCCCCCTCCCATGAGGGCGAACCGCGTCGTGAAGAGGGCGGCGTCCTCACGATGCTCGCTCAGTATTTCCACGTGAACCCGACGGTCACCGTGTAGATCGTCATGTCCGCCGCGGAGACGGTCCCTGCGCCGCGCGCGGCGGGCGTGCTCGCAATCGGGGTCACGCGGTCGCGTCCGGTCTGAGACTGGTACGTGGCGGCAAAATTCACGGCGAGCTGTTCGTCGATCTTCTTCGTGAAGCCGAGGCCCCCGAGGATGCTGGAGAGCGCCGAGAGGCGGTAGTCGGCCGACATGTACATCTCGGGCGACGAAAAGAGCTGGCCGTAAAACGAGGCGGCTGTCTGCGTGTAGAGGCGGACCCGGGGGGAGATGATCCAGTCAGAGTCCAGCTTCTGGTCGTACGTGACGTCCAGAGTGTGCGCCTGGACCGACCAGTCGTCGCGGTAGTAGCGGTAGCTCGCCTTGATCGCTCCGTCCCAGGGGAAGTAGTGGGCGTACTTCGTGACGAGTGCCCATCGGGACCTGGTGTCGGGGCGATGATCGGGAGTCGTGATCGTAGTCCCGATGGGTCCGATGGGGACGATCTTGTAAGGGTCGTCGAGGTAGCCCGACTGGTTCATGAGGGACCCGGAGACGTCGACTAGGTCGCGCTCTCCCAGGATCCAGGTCCACCCGAGGGAGAAGCCGTTCGTGTTCTTGTTGAAGTGGAGGTTGTTCGTGACGGGATCGACAAAATCGCGGGCCAGCGATGCCCCGAAGTGAAGCGTGCCCCGGCCGCCCGCCATCGTCCAGGCGTCGCTGATCCCGACGCTCCGGGCGGTGTAGTCGTTCTCCTTCGCATACGACACCTCGATCGATGGGAGATGAGCACCGAACTTCTTGCCGTAAGAGAGGCCGATCGACTTCCGGGTGTCTTTATACGTGGTCTGGGGGATGTTGCCGGACGTGCCCGCTTTCCCAGAGGCGGATGTGGTCGCGTCGGCGGTGGGGTAAGCGCCAGACGGCGAAGCCCCGGATATCGCGTCGTAAGCGAGGAGGAGATCGATGTTTCCCCACTGGTCGCCGAGGTCCTGGTGAAGGAGGACCATGGGGTTGACGACCTGGGTCCGGCCATCGGACTCCTTGTAGAAGAGGAACTTCGTGTCGACACTCGACTGCCCGAGAGCGTCGCGCGAAGCAAGAGCGCCGAGGCCGGCGACGACCCAGGGAAACTCGCGTAGAGCCGGGCGCGTTCGCCGCCTGTCCGGACCCGATACGGGAACGAGACTCTCAGTTGCAGCCACAGCCGCCTCCTGACGCCCCACCGTTGCCGGCGGCGGCCTCCTTGCTCGCGTGGATGTGCTCCCTCAGCACCTGAGTCAGCGGATCTCCGTCCAGGCTCATGATCGGGTCCGCGAGATACCCGCGCTGCCAGGCTTTGATCTTCCCGGTCGCCTGGAGGCTCGATGAGACGCGAACCCCGGTCGACGGCTTGAGCGATCCCCCGGAAAGGAGCGTGTCGATGGCTGCCTCGAGCTTCTCGTGGACCTTCTGGCTCCCACCCTCGAACCTTGCGACGACCTGACCCCCGCGGTCGAGGAGGAGCGTCGTCGGCATCGCGACGACCTGGAACGCGGTTCCCGATGTGCCCGCGGAGTCGATGACGACCGGGAACCGGACCGGAACGGCGTCCAGGAACGCGAAGATTGCGTCTGGGTCGTCCTGCAGCGTCAGGCCGACTACCTGCAGACCCTGCGACTCGTACTTGCCTTGGAGGACATCGAGGCGCGGAAAGCTCGCCCGGCACGGGACGCACCAGGGTGCCCAGAAGTCGAGGACGACGACCTTGCCGCTCAGGGACTCTAGACGAAACGCTTGGCCGTCACGGGTTCGTAGATTCAGCGCGAGTAGGGGTCTCGATTCCGTCTCGGCTGCGTAGGCCGAAGCCGCGAGGACTCCGAGAAGTCCCCAGAGGACAGCACAGTACATTTTCAGCATCTCGCGCGACTAGGATGCAATCTCGATACCACGCGATTGTCCTGCCGCGAGGACGGAGAAGGCCGCAGCCGCAAGAGAAGGGTCAGCGGACCGCGAGTTTCGCTTCGAGAGGGACCTTCTCTGGCATAAAGCACTGCTCCTCGTTGCAGGCCTGGTAGCCGAGGTTTCCGGAGAGGGAAACCGTTCCGTTAGCGCCTGCTGCCAGGTCGAGGTCGGTCTCGAAACGAACCGTTCCCTCGTAGACCCGGAGCGGCTTATCCGAGAAGGCAAACTTCTTCTCGACATGCTTCGGGTACCGGATCGGGGAGAGCTTACCGGCGGACGCCTTGAGGGTCAGATCCGTCGGGATGAGGAAGTCCTCGGCCGGGGTATGGCTGTTGACGTGCCACTTCGGCCCGAGCGTCATCTCCACGACGACGGTCGTCTTGGCTCCAGCAACGACACTGGCGGGAGGAACGAGACGAACCTTCACGTCTGGCTTTTGGGCCAGGAGCGACGGGGACGCCGCGAGTATCGCGATGGCAGTGAGAAGGAACGGGGCAAAGGGACGGACGCGGAGGGCATTTCGGTGCATTCTCTTTACGTTTCCTCGGTCAGGTTGTTCGGCGTTCAGACGGTGGAAGTGTAGCCCGGGAGAGGTTGCCGTTACGCGCGAGTCTAGCGGTCCCCTCACCGACCTGAGCTCCACGCTGCTCGAAACGACGGAGGGAGAGGCAGTCTCGCATCGGCGCGATATGTTTCGACCCCACCGAGGACGGCATCGACGAGCTCCTCAGGCAAGCGGACGAGCAGATGTACCGCGTCAAGTCCGAGGGCAAGAACCGCGTCTCGATCGAGGACCGGACTCAGCCGATGGGCGAGAGGCCGGTGCCACGGCAGCCGGCGGCCGGCGTTCGTAAACGGCGGCATGGAGCATGCGTCATACCGTCCAATGAGTTCGACCAAGGACAGACCATGCCAGAAAGACGTCGCACCGGGGCGGAACTGGCATTTCTTTCGCTCGCTTCTCCTCGCCGCGGCCACCGTCATCGTCCTCAGATCGGAAGAGCGTCGTGTAGGGAAAGAGTGTAGATCTCGGTGGTCGCCGTA
>CALFNC010000449.1 GCA_937902605.1 uncultured Acidobacteriota bacterium
GGGCGAGCCGCACGTCGGTCCCACCGACGCGAACGGTTCCACGGGCGGGGTACGTCGGTCCGGTCCGGCGCTGCCAGACGACCGAGACCAGGGTGAGGACGATGGCACCGATCCAGGGACCCCACTTTTTCCACATAGGCCGCGGATTGTGGCAGAGAAGCCGACGCGCCGTAAGATTCCCCCCGGTTCGAAGGAGAGGCCATGCATCAGTACATCGAACGAGTCGTCGACCTGATCGACCCCGAAGCCAACGCCCTCTACGGCACTTCAGTCGAGACCGCCCGCGAGGCGGTCCTGTCGGGCGACGCCGCCCGTGTCCGGGCGCTGCGCGGATCGTTCGCGCTAGCTGCCCGGGCGGGCAAGACCGTCCGGATGGCCCGGTCGCTCGACCGGCCCCTCCGGTACTTCCTGGCCAAGCGCGCCGAGGGGCCCGCCCTCTTCGTCGCGAGCCGGATCGACGCCCTCTACCACGCGCTCCAGAAAGAGGGGCTCGAGGAGCAGTTCCATCCGAGCTACACCCGGATGGTCCCCGCACACCACATCACGGAGCTGCAGCTGATCGGCTGTCCCGACCCATCGCCGCTCCATGTCCGCTTCTTCGACCCCGAGCGGAACGGGCCGCTGACCGACACGGCCGAGATCGGCCGCCGGTACGTCGGCGCGCTGACGGAGGAGGTCGCTCTTTGGCTGAAGGGACTTGGGGATCGCGAGCCGATCGGCGTCTCCTTCTCGGGAGGGATCGACAGCGGGGCCGTCTTCCTCGCGGCGTACCACGCGATGAAGAGCCTCGGCATGAACCTCTCGCGTCTCAAAGCCTTCACGCTCACGCTCGGCGACGGATCGGATCTGGTTCAGGCGCGCGAGTTCCTCGACCGTCTCGGGCTCGGGCTCTTCCTGGAGCCGGTGGAGGCCGACCCCGGGTCGGTCGACCTCGACGAGGCGATCCGCGTGGTGGAGGACTACAAGCCGCTCGACCTCGAGTCTGCCGCCATGGCGCTCGCCCTCTTCCGCGGGATACGGGAGCGTTACCCGAATTGGGTCCACGTGGCCGACGGAGACGGCGGGGACGAGAACCTGAAGGACTATCCCATCGAGGAGAATCCGGAGCTGACGATCCGGAGCGTCGTCTCGAACCCGATGCTCTACCAGGAAGGCTGGGGAGTGGGGAAGATCAAGCACTCCCTCACCTATTCCGGCGGTCTCAGCCGCGCCGTGGCGCGCTCGTACGCTCCGGCCCGCCACCTCGGGTTCCTCGGCTTCAGCCCGTTCACCCGCCCCGACGTGATCGCCGTCGCCGAGGCGATCCCGTTCGACGAGCTGACGAAGGGCTCAGTAGAGCGCCTCTACGCGCTCAAGGGGGAGATCGTCGCCGCGGGGGTGAAGGCGGTCAGCGGGCTCGACATGCCGGTCTTCCCGAAGAGGCGCTTCCAGCACGGGGCCACGACGGTTGCGACCCTGCGCTCGCGTCTCCCCGAGAGGGAAAGCGAGTACAGGCGCCGCTTCCTCGCGATCTATCAGTGAACTTGCTTCGCGCAGTGAACTTCCGGGAGTGACCGCCCCGACGAATTTCTACCCTGAGCGAGGTGCAGACCGGACCCGCTGGATCCAGGCCCTCCGCCCGCCGCGCGCCAACGTCGACTCATCGCGTCCCGCCGGGGCCTTCGTCGAGGAGGAGCGCTCGGCCTCCGGCGAGCTCGTCCCGGTGGCCACGCTGCTCCTCACAGGAGCCGAGTGCCCCTGGCGCTGTCTGATGTGCGATCTTTGGAAGCAGACTATGCCGGGGCCGACGCCGCGCGGCGCTCTCCCCTCGCAGATCGACGCCGGACTCGCCTCCCTCCCTCCCGCCCGGTGGCTGAAGCTCTACAACGCCGGGAGCTTCTTCGACCAGGCCGCGGTCCCTCCCGGTGACCTCCCCGCGATCGCCCAACGGGCTCGACGGTTCGAGAGGCTGATCGTGGAGTGCCATCCCGCCCTCGTCGGCGAGGGCGCCCTCCGGTTCCGGGAGCTCCTTGGCTCCTCTGCACTGGAGGTGGCCATGGGACTGGAGACGATTCACCCCGCCGTCCTGCCCAAGCTCAACAAGCGGATGACGCCGGCCAGCTTCGCCCGCGCGGCGTCGCTCCTCGTCCAAGCCGGAGTCGACGTCCGGGCGTTCATCCTCTGCGCCCTCCCGTTCGCCGGGCGAGAGGAGTCGGTCCTCTGGGCAGGGCGTTCCGTCGAGTTCGCGTTCGCGTCGGGCGCCTCCGTCGTCACCCTGATTCCGACACGGTCCGGGAACGGTGCCCTCGATCTCCTTGAGCGCAACGGCCTCTTCCATCCTCCGGACCTCGGGATGCTGGAGGAGGTTTCGGCCTTCGGCCTAGCCCTCGGCCGCGGCCGTGTCTTCGTCGACACCTGGGACCTCGCTCGCTTCGGGACGTGCCGCGTCTGCTTCGACGGGAGGAAGGTGCGTCTAGAGCAGCAGAACGGGCTCCAGGCGGTAGTCCCTCGGCTCGACTGCCCGGCCTGCGCGAGACAATCGATGCGATGAGCGCGCCGCCGCCAGCCTCTTACGCGAGGATCTCCTTCGCGCTCTTCGTCGGCGGGTTCGTCACCTTCTCCCTCCTCTACTCGGTCCAGCCGCTCCTCCCGGCGATCACGGAGGAGTTCCATATCAACCCCGCCACCTCCAGCCTCGTCCTCTCGGCCACGAGCGGAGCCCTCGCCATCTCGATGCTCGCCGCCGCCGCGTTCGCCGACCGGGCGGGACGGAAGCGGCCGATGGCCGCCTCGGTCCTCGCCTCGTCCCTCCTCAGCCTCCTCGTTCCGCTCTGCCACGATTTCCGGCTCCTGCTCGGCGTCCGGTTCGTCCTCGGGATCGCCCTCGCAGGGCTCCCGGCCGTCGCCATGGCGTACCTCGCCGAGGAGGTCCCGGCGTCCCGCCTGGGGGCGGCGATGGGGATCTACATCGCCGGAAACGCCGTCGGGGGGATGAGCGGCCGGCTGACGATCGGCCTCCTGACCGATGCCTTCACCTGGCGCTCGGCGCTCTTCATCCAGGGGGCGGTCTGCCTGGCCGCGAGCGTCTGGTTCGCGCGAAACCTCCCCGACTCGCAGCACTTCCGCCCGGTGCCGGTGGACCTTGGGACCGTCATCTCGAACCTGAAGGCCGCTGTGGCCAGCTCCGCCCTCCGACCTCTCTACGCGATCCCGTTCCTCGTCATGGGGAACTTCAGCGCCGTCTACAACTACATCGCGTTCCTCCTGATGAAGCCGCCGTACAACCTCGACCATGCGCAGGTGGGGTACATCTTCCTTCTCTACCTTGTCGGGACGGTCGGGTCGACCTCGTTCGGCCGGATGGCGGACTCGATCGGCCGGGCCAAGGTCCTTCCGATCGGGATCGTCCTCCAGGCATGCGGGGCGTTCGTCACCCTTGCGCCACCGCTCTGGCTCAAGATCGCGGGACTCGGCCTCTTCACGTTCGGCTTCTTCGGAGCGCACGCCACCGCGTCGGGCTGGGTCGGGGCGCGCTCGGGGAACCTCAAGGCGACCGCTGCCACGCTTTACCTCCTCGCCTACTACATCGGCGTCACGGTGGGCGGCTGGGTGGGGGGCTACTTCTGGATCCATCTCGGCTGGAGCGGCGTCATCCTGATGGTCACGCTCTTCCTGGCGACAGCCCTCGCCATCGCACTCCGGATCGGAAGGGACTCCGGGGACGCCCTGACCTAGGAACCCAAGTCG
>CALFNC010000450.1 GCA_937902605.1 uncultured Acidobacteriota bacterium
CCCAAACCGGTTTCCGCAGAGGAGCGCGGTCATGTTCAGAAAGTCGCCTCGGATCCGGCCGCAGAAGGACATCGTAGGGGGATAGCCGACGTCCCCGGCGAGCGCCCCCATGTCGCCGGTGTGGTTCGCGAGCCTCTCCAGCTCAAGGGCGACGCCGCGGAGCGCCTCAGCTCTCGGGGAAGGTTGGATCCCGGCGAGCCTCTCCAGAGCCTGGCAGTATGCAACCGTATGGCCGATCGTGGTGTCGCCCGCGAGGGTCTCCATCCACGGGATCGTCCGCTTCCCGGGCCCTCCGACGAGCGCCGCCTCGATCCCGCGATGCTGGTAGCCAAGAGCTATCTCGAGGTGGAAAACCTCCTCGCCATGGCACTGGAACCTGAAATGGCCCGGCTCGATCACGCCTGCGTGCACGGGGCCTACCGCCACCTCATGTACCTCATCGCCCTCGACGCGAAAGAAGTTCGTCACGCCGGGGACGATCGGCTCCGAGTCGGCCCTGCCCCACGCGTCGCGGCCCTTCCGCCAGGAGCGTTGGAATCGGACCGGCTTCAGCCACGGATGGCCCTTGGGCCGGATGCCGAGTTGCTCCGCCATCTCCCGCTCAAACA
Source organism: uncultured Acidobacteriota bacterium (assembly GCA_937902605.1). Lineage (GTDB taxonomy): Bacteria > Acidobacteriota > Thermoanaerobaculia > UBA5066 > UBA5066 > CAIMWE01. The sequence continues at coordinate 609 of CALFNC010000450.1, forward strand.
GATGCGCTTCTGGGCAGAGAGGCGTCAACGCAGGATAATCGTCCTCCTCGAGCCGGCACCTCCCGACGAGCAGGTGCCCGTCCGCGTCGTCCGCAAGGACCACGATGAGGACCACTTCCTCGGGGCGCTTACCCGGGAGGCCGAAGAGCGAGGCGATCCGCCGCCCGTTCCCGACCTCCTCGAGGATCCCGCCGCGGAACAGCTCGAAGCTCTGCTCGGGGACGGTCGAGAGCGGGACGGCCTCCGGGTTCCGGATCTTCGTGAACGTCCCGCTCACGAATGACCTCCGAAGCTGGCGGCGGCCCGCTCTAGCAGGCTGCGGAGCGGAGCCGGGATCCAGAGCCCCAGCACGAGGACCACCGCCATCGCGAGGACGATGGGGCCCGTCGTCCGGAGCGTGTCGCGGAACGGGGTCGACTTCGCCTCGTCCGAAGGCTCTCCCTGGACGGCCGAGAGGACGGTCCCGCCCATGCCGATGAAGATGATGCCGAGCAGGACGAGAAACGCCGTCGCCACCTTCCAGTGTCCGAGGGAAAAAGCGGCATTCAGGATGGTGAACTCGCTGACGAAAGGAGCGAAGGGGGGTGAGCCGGTGATGGCGAAGAAGCCCGCCAGGAAAAGGCTCCCCGAGATGGGGAGCCGGGCGATCGCGCCCGAGACCTCGTCGAGGTGCTTGCTCTTGTACGCGCGGTGGATGTTCGCGGCGGCCAGGAAGAGGACCCCTTTCGTCAGGCCGTTGTTGACCGAATGGAGGATCGCGCCGTAGAGACCGGCCCCTCCGATCCCCACCCCGATCACGAGGATTCCCATGTGCTCCACGCTGGAGTAGGCGAGCATCCGCTTCAGATCCCGCTGGCGGACGACGAAGACGGCGGCCACCGCCATCGAGGTCAGGCCGAACAGGATCAGGAGCTCTCGCGCAAAGACTCCCTCGCCGCCGGCGTCCACGATCCGGTAGACCCGCAGGAGGGCGAGGAAGGCGCAGTTCGTGAGGCCTCCGGCCAAGAGCGCCCCGACCATGCCCGGGGCCTCGCCGTATGCGTCCGGCTTCCAGGTGTGCATCGGCGCGAGCCCCATCTTCGTCCCGTAGCCCACGAGGAGGAGGACGAACCCCGCCCGGAGCCATGGCCGGGAGAAGCTGGCCGCGTGCTCGAGAAGCGTGGGGAAGAGGAGCGACGACTCGCCGACGCTCAGGTAGGCCGAGTAGGCGAGGAAGAGCGACCCGAGTAGGGCCACCGCGATCCCGACCGACCCGATCATCAGGTACTTCCAGGTCGCCTCGAGCGAGTGGGCGGTCCGGTTGAAGTAGATCAGCGGCGCCGTGGCTAGCGTCGTCGCCTCCATGGCGACCCACATCAGCCCC
>CALFNC010000451.1 GCA_937902605.1 uncultured Acidobacteriota bacterium
CGATACTCCGCGGGACTCGCTGTCGTCCCCGTGAAGACCGCGACCTCGTCCCGTCCCCGGAAGCTCCCTTTCGCCGCCGTCACCGTGGAACGCGTTCCGTCGGCGAGTCGAACCGACCGGTCTAGCACGGCGACGTCCAGGCTCGCCCCTCCTGGCAGGAAGGTGAACCTCGCCCATTCCGTCTCGAGCGTCTTCAGGCCGGTTCCCGGCTTCCCGTCCACGGCGACCGCCTCCGCACCGCGGAGACCGTTCGGCGCGGTGACGACCGAGAGCCTCCCCTCCGCGAACGCCGCTTCGAAACGGGGAGCCAGGGCGCGTCTCGGGCCCGCCGCGATGTCGGGCGCGAGGTCGATCCGCGCGGTCCCAGCTGTCCTCGCCAAAACGCAGGAGGTCGGGAAGCCGTCCCGGTCGCGGGCCATATCGGCGAGGTCGCCGCTGGCAAGGAGGGGACGGCGCGCGGCGTCGCCCGAAAGGAAGAGTACTGTCGTCTCGCCGGACGTGTGCAGACGGTCTCCGGTCGCGTCGGGAATCCTCTCCACGCTTTCGCTCCTGAGAACTGCCTCGGAAGTCAGGACCCGGACTCCCCCCGACGCCAGCAGGGTTCCATTCCGCTGGACGGTGACGGCCGGCGCCGCGAGACCGAGGAAACGCCCTTCTTCGGCAGTCCCGGCCATCCGGACGTTTCCCTCCAGTCGCACCCGGCCATCGGCCGTCTCGAGGGAGCCCCGCTCGGCGTGGGCCAGCATCCGGCCCCGGACCATCGTCACCGGGCCCTCGGAGAGGAACTCACGCTTGACCGGGTCGAACCGGAACGACGTTCCGCGAAGCGACGCGGTCTCCCCTTCGATCGTCACCCCGTCGTAGACGTGAAGCGCTTTCGTCCCCTGCTGGAACTCGGCCCTCGGCGCCCGGAGCACCATACCCGGTCGCCCCTCCCGGCCGGGCGTCTCGACCCGCACGTCCATCAGCCGGAAGACGTCGTCGCCGTCGGACGAGAAGCCGAGCGCTTCGCTCGCCCGGATGCGGAACGACCCGCCCTCGCGGTGCTCGTCGTAGACGAAGTCACGGAACCGAAGCCGGTCCCGGATCCCGACCGCCTCCTTCGCGAGCGTCGCGGCCACCTGCCCGGCCAGCTCCTTGGGCCTCGCTCCGGTCGGCCGGACCGCCCACGCGAGGAAAAGGACATATGCCCCCGCGGCGATGCCGATGGCGAGGCGCACCTTCCGGCGCCACTTCGTCATTCGGCCCGCTCCAGCCCGAGGACGGTGAGGGACGCTCCCCCCGTGAAGCGGTCGTCGGCGAGGTGGGCGATGACATCGAATGTGCCGGAGCGCTCCGCCCTCGGGAGCGAACCCAGGCTCCAGCCCACCGCCTCGATCCGGAGCTCGCCGGAGCCGAACGCGAACCGGATACCGCTCTCCCCGACGGGCCGCCCGCGTCCGTCCCAGCTGAGCCCCCTCAGTAGGAAAACCGGACGCGGATTGCCGATCCCATGCGGCTCGAGCCCCCCCAGCGACCTAGCGAGCGGAAGATCCGCCTCGCGGGGTGCGAGGGCCGTGTCGATCTCGATCTCGAGGGTCCACTCCTCGTCGTCCCGGCCAGCGTGGAACGCGTTCCGTGCCTCTTCGCGGAACGCCTCCCACGAGGCGGCCGGCACCGACAGTCCGAGCGCGCGGGAGTGCCCTCCGAAGCTGGTCGCCCATCGGCCTGCCACCGGGGCGAGCCGTTCGTGGAGAGGGGTCGTTCCCCAGCTCCTCCCGCTGCCGCTGACGGTCTCGCCTTCGCGGGAGAGGAGGAGCACGGGCCGACGGAACTCGGCCGCGATCTTCGAGGCGGCGATCCCCAGGACCCCCCGGTGCCACCCCTCTTCCGGGGTTCCGGCCTCGACGATCAGGGCGTCCCGCGCCGGGTCGAACGCGGCCGCAAGGCGCTGCCGCACGCTCTTTACGACCCGCTCCTGCAGCGCGCGCCTCTCCGTGTTGGTGGCCTCGAGCTGCGCGGCCAGCTCGTCCGCCCGCCCGCGGTCCGACGTCGTCAGGAGCTCGAGCGAGGCGTAGGCATGGTCGACCCGTCCCGCGGCGTTGAGCCTCGGCGCGATCCGGAAGGCGACCTCCGCCGGCGTGGGGGCCCGCCAGATCGGGATGCTGGCGCGCCGCAGCAGCGCCGCCAGGCCCGGCGATCGCGGGTCGGCCAACCCGGCCAGCCCCCGGCTCGTGAGTGTCCGGTTCTCCCCGGTCAGCGGTACCATGTCGGCGATCGTCGCGAGGGCCACGATCTTCGACAGCGACGCCATCCAGGCCCCGCGCTCCGGCCCCCCGATGCCCATCCGCGCCCCGTCCCGCATCAGAAGTGCCTCGGCGAGCTTCCAGGCGATGCCGGCCCCGCAAAGCTCCTTGAAAGGGTAGCGGCAGCCGGGGAGCTTTGGGTCGACCAGGATCCCTCCGCCAGGGAGCTCGGCCGCCGGCAGATGGTGGTCCGTGACGATCACGTACAGCCCGCGGCGAACCGCCACCTCGATCGGCTCCAGGGCCGTGATGCCGCAGTCCACCGTGACGATCCCTTCGGGCTCGTGCTCGCTGACCGCCCGTTCCAAGGTCTCCTGCCGGAGGCCGTATCCGTCGTTCAGACGGTGAGGGATGAACGGCCTCGGGTCGGCGCCGAGCCGACGAAGAACCGTCGTCAAGATCGCGACCGCGCCGACGCCGTCACAGTCGTAGTCGCCGAACACGACGACCCGGCCCCCGTGCTGGGCGGTTTCCGCCAGCCTCTCGACGGCTTCCGCCACACCCGCCATCTCGAACGGGTCATAGAGGTCGCCCCCGGCCGGGTCGAGGTGCCGCCTTCCTGCGTCCACGTCGGTCACACCGCGAGCGGCCAGCACCCTCCCGAGCGCGTGGGGGATCCCGATTTCCCGCGATAGCCGGTCAGCGGCCTCCAGGTTCTGCGGCCTCAGAATGCGCCGGATCGAGCCATTCCTCTCGGGACCTTTCGTCACCGCGCGGCCGCGGCCCCGTCCCAGACCCCCATCCGGCGAAACTTCTCGTACCGGCCGTCGAGCAGAGCCTCGACGGACAGCGACGCGAGCCGGTCCAGGTGGATGGCGATCTCGCGGCCGACCGCCTCGATAGCGACGAAGGGATCGGCGTGGGCTCCCCCAGACGGCTCGGCGATCACGCCGTCGATGACGCCGAGCGCCCTGCAGTCGGCCGCGGTGACCTTCATCGCCTCGGCAGCTTCTCGCGCCCGGGACTGGTCCTTCCAGAGGATCGCGGCGCACCCCTCGGGCGAGATTACCGAGTAGACCGAGTGCTCCAGCATCAGAACGACGTCCGCGATCCCGATCCCGAGCGCGCCGCCCGAGCCCCCTTCCCCGGTCACTGTCGCGACGATCGGCACCCTGAGGCGGGACATCTCATAGAGGTTTCGCGCGATCGCTTCCGAGATCCCCCGCTCCTCGCTGTCGAGGCCGGGGTAGGCGCCGGGCGTGTCGATGAAGCTGAGGATCGGGCGCCGGAACTTCTCGGCCAGCTTCATCACGCGGAGGGCCTTCCGGTACCCCTCCGGGCGGGGCATCCCAAAGTTGCGCCGGATCTTCTCCTTCGTGTCGCGCCCTTTTTGGTGGCCGACCACTGCCACGGGGCGGTCCCCGAAGAAGCCGAACCCGGCGACGATCGACGGGTCGTCCGCAAAGGCGCGGTCTCCCCTCCACTCCACGAAGTCGCGCAGGAGGACGCGGACGTAATCGAGGCAGAACGGCCGTGCGGGGTGCCGGGCCACCAACGTCTTCTGCCAGGGGGTGAGGTTCTTGTAGATCTCCCTCGAGACCTTCTGGAGCTTCTCCCGAAGTCTCTGGAGGTCGCGGGTCTTCGCCGGGCTGTCGGCGTATCCCTCCAGCTCGGCAATCCGGGCGCGGACCCTGCGGATCGGTTCTTCGAAATCGGAGCTTTCGGCCACGGTGGAACTGTAGCAGAGCGCTCTCTAGCAGGGGGCGTCGCCCGGTAACAGCACGATTTCGGTTCCAGGCAGCTCCTTGTCGTAAGCGAGTTCCCCACTGTGCGGCGACCGGGCTCTCATGGGCGACGAATAGCTAGCACTTTCAAAGTGTTTGTTTCAAAATGCTAGGCATGAGGCGAGCCTATGCGGACCTTCTTCAGTTGTATCTCGAGACTTTTCCCTGTGTCGCCCTGATCGGCCTGCGCCAGTGCGGAAAGACTACCCTCCTGCACACGCTCCCCTCCGGCTGGAAGCACTTTGATCTCGAACGCCAGGCCGATCACGCTCTCATCTCCCGGGATCCGGATACGTTCTTCCGGCTCAATCCGCGCCAGGTGGCGATCGACGAGGCCCAGGTGTCGACGGAGATCTTCCCCGCGCTGCGAATTGCCATCGACGAGCAGCGTGCGGAGAAGGGACGATTCGTCATCACCGGCTCCAGCTCACCGGCGCTGTTGAGGTCGGTGTCGGAAAGCCTCGCGGGCCGGGTGGGAATCATCGAGATGGCTCCGTTCTCCTGGGAGGAAGTCACGAAGACGACCGGGCGGGACTCGTTCCTGCGCCGATTACAGCACCCGAAAACCAGCTCGGTAGACTTGGTCGAAGGGCTGAAGCCGCGGGGAGAGCTGGCGAGAGCGCACGAATTCTGGTTCCGCGGAGGTTTTCCCGAGCCGTGGCTGAATCCGGGTGACGAGTTCCGGACGCGTTGGGTCGAGCAGTACATCCAGACGTACCTGTTCCGGGACGTGAAACGGCTTTTCCCCGGGCTGGATGATGTCCGTTTCCGGCGATTCATCGAGATGCTGGGCGGGTTGTCGGGCCGGGTGCTGAATTACGCTGAGGTGGCGCGAGCCCTCGGCGTCTCGCAACCCACGGCGCGGGACTATTTCGACATCGCACACGGCACGTTCATCTGGCGCGCGATTCCGGCCTATACGCGGGACGTCGTGAAACGAACGGTGAAGCATCCCAAGGGCTACCTGCGTGACAGCGGCCTCCTGCACGCGCTCCTGCGCCTTCCGGATTCCGATGCATTGCTCGTCCATCCGCAGATGGGGGGATCGTGGGAAGGGATGGTCGTGGAGGAGATCCTGCGGCAGCTGAGCGCCGTGGGGGTGGCGCACGAGTGCTCGTACTACCGCACGAGCGCCGGAGCAGAAGTGGACCTGGTGGTCGAGGGAGGCTTCGGCCGTGTGGCCGTGGAGATCAAGCACACGTCGACGGTCGGAGGACGGGACCTTCGCAGCCTGCGGGATTTCGTGCGCGATCAGAAAGCCCGCCTGGGCCTTCTGATCAACAACGACGTGGCTCCCCGGCAATATGACGACGACCTGATCGGGCTACCGTTCACCTGGCTGTGAGCCCGGTAGCCCGCCGTCACTCGATCTCGAACCGCATCAGTGAGGGATTGACCCAGACCGAGCCCAGCGACGACGCAGGGCGGTGCCCTCGCTACAAAAGGTTCTGCGGGTCGACATCGAGGCGGGGTGGGACCTCCAGGCTGGACAGGACCGCGCCAGCCGCAGCCAGGGCCTCGCGACTCTCGGAGCGGACGAGGAGCTGGACGCGCGAGAGCCCCTTCAATCGCTCGAGAGGGGCCGGAGCGGGGCCCAGGAGCCGGACGCTCCCCGCGACGGGCGACGACGAGACGGCTGCGCTTCCTTCCGTCGCCGCCCGGAACGCCGTGGCGGCGTCGGCGTCGGCCCAAAGGGCCAGCAGGAGATGGGTGAACGGCGGGTAGCGGAAGGTCCGGCGGAAGCGCAGCTCGGCATCCGCGAAGGCCGCCGGGTCCTGCCGGACCGCCGCCGCGATGGCCGGATGGTCCGGGCGGGAGGTCTGGACCGCGACGAGACCGGGCTTCTCCCCGCGCCCGACGCGTCCGGCCGCCTGAGTGACGAGCTGAAAGGTCCTCTCGGCCGAACGGAAGTCGGGGAACGAGAGGAGCGCATCGGCGTCCAGGACGGCAAGGGCCGTCGCTCCTGGGAAATCGTGTCCTTTAGCGACCATCTGCGTTCCGAGAAGCGCCTGCGACCGCCCGTCCTCGAAGTCGAGGAGGATCCCCGCCGCCCCGCCTCGCCGCGCCGCGGCGTCCCGATCGAGGACCGAGTATCGGACCTCGGGAAACAGCTCCTCGAATCGCTCCGCCAGCCGCTCCGTCCCGAACCCGATCGGCATCAGAGTCTCCGACGCACAGGCCGGGCAGCGCGCCGGCCTGGGGATCGCTTCCCCGCAGTAGTGGCAGAGCAGCCGCTCTCCCCGCCGGTGGTACGTCCGAGCCACCGAGCAGCGAGCGCACCGGAAGTCGTGGCCGCACGAGCGGCAGAGGAGGCTGGGCGAGAAGCCTCGCCGGTTCAGGAGGACGATCCCCTGCTCGCCCCGGTCGAATGCCGCCCGGAGGATCTCGACCGTCCGCGTCGCGAAAAGGACCCGTCCGTGGTCTCCTGGCCGGGCCGGCTCGTCGCGAAGGTCGACCACCTCTACGAAGGCGGGCGGGCGGGCACCGGGGCGGGCCGGCAGGACGAGACGGGGAATTCTCCCCTCTCGCGCCCCGCGCTCTAGCTCCATCGACGGCGTGGCCGACCCGAGGACCAGAACAACTTCCTCCTGTCGTGCCCTCACCCGGGCCAGCGTCCGAGCGTCGTACCGGGGCGACTCTCCCTGCTTGTATGAGCCGTCGTGCGCCTCGTCCACCACGATCAGCCCGAGGCGCGGAAGAGGAGCGAAGACTGCGGATCGGGGTCCGACGACGACGTCCACGTCTCCGCGGCGGGCCCGTTCCCACTCGGCCGCCCTCTCGCCGTCTGAGAGACCGCTGTGGAGGAGCGAGACGCGGTCGCCGAAGCGCGCGAGCACGCGCCGCACGAGGAGGGGGGCGAGCGCGATCTCGGGGATCAGGAGGATCGACTGCTTCCCCTCTTCCCGAGCCGCCTCCGCGGCCCCGAGATAAACCTCGGTCTTCCCGCTTCCCGTCACACCGTCTAGCAGGAACGACATCTCTCGCCCCGTCCGGACCGCGGCGCCGATCGCTTCGACGGCCGCACGCTGCTCAGGCGTCGGGACGATCCGGCTGCCTGCCCACGCCGGTCCCGCGTGGACGGTCAGGTCGGCTCGTCGCTCGGACTCCACCACGCTGACGAGCCCTTCCTTGGCGAGGGACGAAAGGAGCGTTGGGGAGAAACCGGCGGCGCGCAGCTCGGCGGCCGCCGCCGGGCGCCCCAGCGCCGAGAGATGGCGGTGGAGCGCGAGCTGCTTCGGCTTCCGGGCGAGGAGGGCCTCCGTCTCCTCGTGGGGACGAGCGATCCAGGCCCTCTCCACGGGTGAGCTCTTCGGGCGGACACTTTCCGCGGCGACCCTCACGAAACCCTCGTCCAGTAGCCACCGGAGCGAGCGGGCCAGGCCGGCCGGGCCGAGGTCCTCCGCAAGTCCGGCCAGCGTCGCCCGTCCCTTCGCCACGATGGCCGAAAGAACCTCCCGGGCCCTCGGGTCGGCGGGGTTTCGGCCGACC
>CALFNC010000452.1 GCA_937902605.1 uncultured Acidobacteriota bacterium
GCGGTGCTCGTCTTCTGCCTCCGCTCGCTCGTCCGGGACGAGCTCTGGGCCCGCGCCGAGCGGCTGATCAAATTGGGGTTTTGGGGGCTCAACGCAGGGCTCGCGCTCATGATGGCGGGCGATCTCTTTCCGGCAGGCGTGCTGCAGCTCTGGGACGTCCTGCAGAACGGCTACTGGCACGCGCGACGGCTCACGTACCTGATGAGCGGGACGTTCCACACGCTCGAGTGGGCGCGCTCCGCCGCCGACAACCTGACCGCGCGAGCCTATCCTTCCTTCGGACTAAGCTCGATCGCGGGTCCTTTTCAACGCAACGGCGCAAAACCGCTCCCGTCATCCGAGCATATTGCGCGCCGCCGTTTGCCGCTGGCGCTGAGCCACCACCCAATGTTCGACACGGATGCGCTCACCGGTGAGCCGGTCCAGCCAGCGGGCGATGTGGCCGGCAGCGAAAATGCCCGGGATGCTGGTCTCGAGGCGCTCGTCCACCGCAGGGGGAACTTGCGGATGTCGTCGTCGTTGCGGAAACGCGACCAGCGTCGTCCCGAGCCTCCAGGCGCAGATCGCATGGCTGAGGAGTCTCCGCCCCCGGACGAGCTCTTGTTGGATGGGCTGTGCAGAGCGCCGCGTTCGGCTACTTCGTGAGGGCCGTGAATCCGGCCAATGGTCTCGTCGCCGACACCTCGCGAGAGGATTCACCCGTCAGCATCGCGGTGGTGAGCTTCGCGTTGGCGGCCTATCCCGCGGCCGTGGAGTGCGGATGGATGACGCGGGCAGGCGCGGTCGCGCGCAGCACAGCCCGGGCTGGCTGGCTATCTTTTCCCGACCGCGTCCTGCTCATCCACATGGTGTGCGATGCGGACCTTTTCCGCCTTGACCAGCAACACAGGGCGCTTCGTCCCGAGCAGCACCTTCTCCGCTATGCTCCCCAGAACCAATTTGTAGAGTTCGCCGTTGCAGTGGGTGCTCATCACGATGAGATCCACGTTCTCTTTGTTAGCTTTTGCGAGAATCTTGCCCGTTGGCTCGCCCACCTCTACGTCGCAACGAACGTTGATGCCCTTCGCTTTCAAAGGAGAAGCCACCTTCTGAAGATAGGCGCCAGCCTTGTCCGTCCCTTCCTGTGTTGCTTTTGTTTCTTCCTTTTGACCTGCAGCGAGAGGGACCGAACGGATGGGGTTTTGAACGACCTGGAAAAGGATGATTTCCGCCTTCGCGAGTTTTCCGATCTCTTCTGCCTGCTGGATAGCGAGTTCTCCCAGCTCAGTCCCGTCAAGCGGGACGAGGATCTTGGAATACATGGTCGTTCTCCCTTCTTTTTCTGTCGATTACGCTGAATCGATCAACCATTAACCGTTTCCCACCTATCGATGCCAAGGAAGAATCACCCTTGCGGGTAATTCTTACGTGGGGGATTTGTAAGAATTAGCCGTCGCGGGCCGGGTTACGAAGTTTTCTTCGCGTCGGTCTTCTTTGCAGGAGTGGGCATCTCGATCTTCGAGACGGTGATGCTGCCGGCAGTCATCTCACCCGTGAGCTGCACCGTGTGCCCGGCATGCTCCTCGAGGCCGGAGTAGTCCTGGTTCGCGATGGGGATCACCTTCCCCTTGTGCACGAAGACGTACTTCCCGCCCGCCTTCACGCAGGCTTTCGTGCACTCGGCGTCGGACATCTTCTTCCCGCCGTGCTCCATGGCGGCCTTGTGCGAGGCGCCGCAGGTGCTGTCGCTGATGTTCCCCGTCCATGTCTGCTCGGCGGCCCAGCCAGGGGCGGAGAAAAGCACCGCCGTGGCGATGCCGATGAAAATGGATGCCAGTCGCTTCGTTCGCATGTCGTGAGCCTCCAGCATACGTTACGCAATATGCGAGCCGGGGTCGGAAATCCGTGCCGTCTCCTGAACACCCGGCCGCCGTCAAGGTGCCGCGACGGCTGCTTCTTTTCTCGCCTCGGCAAGGCGCTCCGAGACGCGCTTCCAAAGGACCGCCTTCTCGCCCGCGGTGCTAACGTCTCCCCCGTGAAGGTCGAGCGGCCGTCGTGGCCCACCGTCCGCATTCCCGCCGAGGAGCGTGCCCTCGGCCGGCCCTACGCCGAAGCCTTCGAGGGGCGCTCGCGGCTCTTGCCCCGAGGTCCCTATGGATGATCTCCGGCTGGAGATCCTCGCCGAGATCCGCCGGACCCTGTCTGCCGAGCTGGAGTTTCCCGGCACGGTCGAGCTGCACCATGAGCTCGCGGCAGATCTCCAGGTCGATTCGGTGGGCGCCTTCGTTCTGGCCGTTGCCCTCGAGGACCGCTTCCGGGTGAAGCTGACCGGGACCGAGGCCTCCTCCGTCATCTCCGTCGAGGATCTCGTCGGTGTCGTCGAGCGTGCGGTCTACGCGGACCGCTCCGCGGGAGAGCCGCAGGCCGCGGGAGGACGGGCGTCCCCGTGAACGGGCCCCCTCTCCCGCGCCCGCGGTACCGGACCGTCAACGAGGCCCTCGCCGCGGCCGCGACGAGCGGGTCGGGCCTCACCTTCGTCGACCTCACGGAGCGCGAGACCTCCTTCCCGTACAAGGAGATCCACTTGCGCGCCCGCCGGACGGCAGCGGCGCTCCGGGCACGAGGAGTGGAGACCGGCGACCGCGTCGCTCTCGTCTTCCCGACGTCGCCGGGGTTCCTGGACGCCTTCTTTGGGGTGCTCCTCGCCGGAGCCGTGCCGGTTCCGCTCTACCCGCCCGTCCGCCTGGGACGGCTCGCCGAGTACCACGTCGCGACGGCAAGGATGATCGCCGCGGTCGGCGCACGGCTCGTCCTCGCCGACGCCGCGACCCGCACGCTCCTCGGCAAGGCGATCGAGTCGTCCCGCCCACCGCTCGGGTGCGTGACACTGGAGCAGCTCGGCCAC
>CALFNC010000453.1 GCA_937902605.1 uncultured Acidobacteriota bacterium
CACCAGCCCGCGGATCAGGTCCCGGCGCCGCGTGGGAAGAGTCAATGCACTCCGTCCTCGTGGAAGACTTGACCGGTGAAGACCGAGAAGCTCGCCCCGCTCCGCCACTCGCCGCGTCCAAGGCCGGCCTTGGCGGAGAGATGCTCCAATGTCTCCTCCAGGGTCCACTTCTGCTCCACCGCGACCTGGGGCAGAAAAAGCGCGCGCCGCCCCCCCTTCTCGAGGACGATCCCATGCTCCCCGATCCGGATCTCCTTCCACGATCCCACCGGACGGATCGGGGAGAGGACCGTCACCTCTACCGACAGCGCCTTCAGCTCCCGCGCCTGAACCGGCGGGAACCTGGGGTCGTGGACAGCGGCGTCGAGCGCCGACGTCACGACCGCGAGGTCGAGCGGGTGCGTCGGGACGACCTGGCCGATGCAGCCCCGCAGCTCGCCGACGCGCGCGATCTCCCTCGGGTCGGTCAGCTTCAAGGTGACGAAGACTGCCTGGAGCCGGCTCGCCTCCGTCCGGCTCTCGAGCGACCGTAGGGCCGCGGAGAGCGTCTCGGAGCGGCCGGCCAGGTCGAGCTCGAGGGTCCCCCGGGCAACGCGCACGAGGGCTCGGCCGAGCTCCTCGGGGAGACGCGGCGCGTCCACCGGGACGGCTCTCGGCACGGGCGGCGCGGTCAATGGCGCTCCGGTCCCGCCCGCCTCGCGGGTAAACGCCATCGCCACGTAGTCGACGGAGCTGTCGTCGCGAACTTCCGGCATCTCGCCGGAAGCCCAGTGCGCCAGGAGGGTGGCCCCACCTTTCGGAGCGATCCGCGGAAGCAGCTCCAGGAGCGTCCCGATCCCGTTGCGCCCGCAGATCGTCGCCCCCTTCTCGTGGAGGAACGCCCGGAAACCGGGGGCATCCCCGCGGGCGATCAGCCCGATCGCGGTCGCGTCCAGCTCGCGGATCTTCTTGGTGGCTCCTGAAGTCGGGCCGAACGGGGCGTAGTCGAAACGCGGACCATAGTGCGTGAAGTCGGACGAGATGACGAAGAGCGTCCCGCCGTCGTCGAGCCCCGCCAGCCGTTCGGCGAAGGCGCGCTCGGACGCAGCGTCCGTCCGTCCGACCAGGACCGGCACCAGCTCGAACGACCCGAGCGCAGCCTGCAGGAACGGCAGCTCGATCTCCACCGCGTGCTCGGGCCCGGTGACGCCCGGGACCACGCGCGCGAGCCCGTCTTGTTTCAACGTCGCGAGCCCTTCCTTCGAAAGCGGGATCTCGCCGACCGGCGTGCGGTAACGCTCCACATCGTCCAGGGCGTAGCCGCTGAAGCCTCCGTAGTGCGAGGGGGCCAGGACGACGACGCGGCGGAACGCTCCGTGCGACAGGAGGCGAAACGCCGAGGCCGCCGCGGCCCCCGAGTAGACCCAGCCCGCGTGCGGGACGAGGAGGGCCACCGGCTTTCCGGACGGGCGGGCGGCGGGAACGGCCTGGCGCATCAGGCCGTGCGCCGTCGCGAGGAGGATGGACGGAGACTCCGGGTACCAGGTCCCGGCCAGGGCGGGGGGCCGGACCGCCTTCGTCTCGGCGGCCGAGCCGGGCCAGCTGATGTTCAGCATCGCTCCTCCGAGGAGGAGCGCGAGGGCGTGGCGGAATGTCGGGCCTCTCATTCCACTCCTCCTTCCTCCCAGAGGCCGGGAGGCAGGAGAAATTGTAGTCCCGGGCTCACCGCGCCGCCGCTATGTGGTTACCGCGTCCACCCGCGGAGCCGGTAGTAGAGCAGCCCACCCCTTTCCCAGAGGGCTGCCTGAAACCGCGACACCGAGCCCGGCGAGGGAAACCACTCGAGGTACGGGGCCGCCTCGGGATCCGTGACGAGGTAGTCCGTTGGGGACGGTGTGATCGAGAGCCCCATCGTGCGGAAAGCGGCCATGGCGCGCGGCATGTGGATCGCCGACGTGACGAGCAGGAGGCTCCGGGCGCCGCGGGTCTTCAGAATTCGCTCGGTCTCAACGGCGTTCTCCCACGTGGTGCGGGAGCGCGCGTCCACGAGGATGGCTGTCCGCGGCACCCCCCACTCCACAAGGAAGGCCGCCATCTCCTCGGCCTCCGGCCGTGAGGACGAGGTCCACGGCACGGCTCCGCCGCTGGCGAGGACCACCGGCGCCTTGCCCGCGCGGTAGAGCCGCGCGGCATGGAGCAGCCGGTCAGAGCTGTCGACGAGCTCGGCCGAGAGCCGGGGCGGGCGCTCCGGAGCCAGGCACCCACCGAGGACGACGATCGCGTCGGCTGACACGGAGTGCTGTGGAGCCACCGGCGGGTACCGGCGCTCGAGCGAGGCCACCATCGCGTTTGGGATGGCGGGTGTCGCGACGGCGAGCAGCAGGAGGAAGGCCGCCGCCCCGGTTCCGGCGGCGGCCCTGGCCTTCTTCCGGGCGGCCAGGACGAGCGCGGCGCCGCCCAGCGCCAGGATCACGTTGATGGGCATGAGGGCGGCGGCGAGGAACTTGTACGCCACCTGCCTATTCTCCTCCACGGACTCGGGGCGGAGAGGGGCGGGGCCACCGGAACGGCATGAGGCTGAGGCCTTCCACGCCATTCGTTGTGCTACTCGGCCAGGAGGACGATGGTGCCGGAGCCGGGAGTCGAACCCGGACACCCCTTGCGGGGCTAGGGATTTTAAGTCCCTTGCGTCTGCCAGTTCCGCCACTCCG
>CALFNC010000454.1 GCA_937902605.1 uncultured Acidobacteriota bacterium
TTCCGATCTTAGAACTCCTTCGTCTCGATAGGGCCCTTGCCGTCGAGCGGCTGTCCCAGCGGATCCACGACGCGGCCGATGAGGGCGGGCCCAACCGGCACGGAAATGATGCGCCGGGTCCGCTTGACGGTGTCTCCCTCCTTCACGAGGGTTGTGTCGCCCATGAGAATGCAGCCGACGTCCTCCTCCTCGAGGTTCAGCGCGAGACCGAAGACCCCGTTCGGGAACTCGAGGAGCTCGCCGGCCATAGCCTTTTCGAGGCCGAAGACACGGGCGACACCATCGCCGACCGAGACGACCGTCCCGACCTCGTCTACGTCGACGCCGCGCTCCTGTCCCGCCAGTTGCGCCTTGATGATCTGGGTTATTTCCTGTGCGCTGATTTCGGCCATCGTTCGTGCTTTCTCGCCGTCGCCCCGGTCCCGCTACTTGGGGACGTTTCCGGTGGCGGCGTGCAGGGAGTTCTTCGCTTTCTCGAGACGGTGCGCGAGCGAGGCGTCGTAGACCTCGCTCCCGATCTGGACGACGAAGCCGCCGAGGAGGGCGGGATTGACATTGGATTTCAGGCGGACGGACTGGCCGGTCCTTGCCTCGAGGGCGCGGGAGAGATCCGCGCGCGCGCCGTCCGAGAGCGGGCGGGCGGTCGTCAGCGCCGCCTCGACAATGCGCTGTTCGCGGTTCACCTGGTCCCGGAAGGCGGCCGCCATCTCGGAGATGCGGGGCAGACGGCGGTTCGCGAGGAGGACCTGGGCCAGCCGGAGGCCCATTGCTCCGACCGACACCCGGGCGACGACCGCATCGAGGACGGCGCGCTTTTTCTCGCGCGGGACCGCGGGGTTCCGGAGCAGCGTCCGGAGCTCCTCGCTGCCGGACAGGGCGGAGGCGAGACGCTCGAGCTCCGGCACCAGCGCGGCGAAGGCTTCGAGGGACCCGGCCGCGTCGCGCGCGGCCTCGACGTATGGTCTCGTGAAGGTGGCTGCCATTGTTCGCGCTCTTCGCTCCGTTCCGTCAAGAGGCCCGGGAAGGGGTCTTCGGGGCCCCGGCAGCATCATGAAGGGCCGTCAGGCCTTCGCGGAGCAGCCGGTCCTCATCCTGCGGCGTGACGTTTCTCAAGAGAACGTCGCGCGCGATCTCGACCGCCAGGTCTCCCGCGTACGTCGTCAGTTCCTTGCGTGCGTGGCGGACACGGGTGTCCATGTCGGCCCGGACGCGATCGACGATCTTTCGGGCGTCCTCTTCGGCCTGACGAAGCAGCTCGGCCTGCTCCGACACGGCCTCCTTCATCGCATGCTGGTGAATCGCGGCGACCTCTTCGTCGAGCTTCGCCAGGCGCGCTTCCATTTCCACAGCGAGCTGCTCGGCCCGGCGCCGGTTCTCGTCGGTCTTCCGGATATTCTCTTCGATCTCCTTCCGCCGGTCGCCGAAAAAGGCCCCGACAGGCTTCCGGAGCAGCCACACGAGGAGACCGAGGAACACGACGAGGTTGACGGCCTGCCAGATAGAAAGCGGCAGACCGAGAAACGTGGATCCGGCCTCGTGGCCATCCGCGGCCGAAGACCACGCCGGGGCGAGGGCGGGAAGACCATGGAGAAACGCTCCGAACATCATCATCGGCGTCACGCGACCTTCCGACCAAGCGCCAGTTCCGCGATCTCGCCGGCGATCACCGACGCCCCGCGGCGGAGTTCCTCCCGGGCGGCAGCCGCCTCCGCCTCGAGCTTCTTCTGGTATTCCTCCGCGGACGCCCGGGCCTCTTCCCGCGCCGCGTCCACGATTCCCTGGCGCCGGGCCGACGCGCTCTGGCGAACAGCTTCACGGGCGGACATCGCCGCCCGTCGGGCGGCCGTGAGCTTCTGGTCCACGGCGGCCAGCGTCTCGCGTTCCCGGCCCACCGCCGCCTCGAGCGCTCCCGCGGCAGCGGCGGTCGCCGCCTCGCGTTCGCCGAGGATCCGGCCCAGGGGCGTGAAGACGAAGACACGGAGGACCGCATAGGTCGCCCAGAAGACGGCCATCACGAGGAGAAGAGAGAGGTCAGGCAGTTGCATCGCTCTTTCCGGATGCCTCGACGCGCCGACCGGAACGGAAATCACCCGGAAGTCGGTTCAGGATCAGGGGCTTGGTGTCGGGGACGCCGCGGCCGGCGGTTTATGCCACAGACGGGCCCGAGGGTCAATCGTGGTGGTCGTTTGATTAATTTTTCTCCGTCCGCCTGCCGTCCTGTTTGGTTTCCACGTGGGGGCCTGTCTCCACCGGACCCTGGATGACGGCCCCCTCGTCGACCACCAGGATGGGCGTATGGAGCTCGGCATAGACGTGGGCGCCAGCGTGTATTTCGATCCGCTCTTTCGCGTGCACGGTCCCGCGAAGGATGCCGGATGTCGAGAGACGCCCGACCCGGATCTCCCCTTCCACGGTCCCTCCCTCTCCGACGACGAGCTCGTGGTCCGAAACGACAGTGCCCTTGAACACGCCGTCGATCCGAAACATGTCGTCGAACGCGAGCGTTCCCTCGATCCGCGCCCCCTTGTCCAGGAATCCGTTCAGGATCCCTCCTGGTTTTCCTTTCATCCTTCTTCCTTCACGAACCGTTCGAAGAGGCCGATGAGCTGGTCCTCGGAGAAGAATGTGATTCGGACCTCGCCCCCCTTCTTTCTGCGCCGGATCTCCACCTTCGTCGAGAGCGCTCTCTCTAGCCGTCTCTCGGCGTCCCTCGTGTCGGGATCGGCCATGCGCTCCCTCTTCTTCCTCGCGGCGGGGGAGTCTTTCGTCAGGGCGGCGACCCGGGCCTCGGTAAGACGGACGGACAACCCCTCCTTGATGGCTTCGCGGGCGACCTTCTCCTGGTCCGCCGCCGAGGGAAGCGCGAGGAGGGCGCGTGCGTGCCCGGCGGAGAGAAGTCCTTCCTCGAGCGCCGTCCGGATCTCCTGTGGAAGCTTCAGGAGCCGGAGCGTGTTCGCCACCGTCGCGCGGTCCTTTCCGACTTTCTCGGCAACCCCCTCCTGCGTCATACCGAACTGATCCCGAAGCTGGCGGAAGGCCTCGGCTTCCTCCAGAGGCGTCAAGTCCCTCCGCTGGATGTTCTCGATCAGCATGACGAGGATCTCGTCGCGATCCTCGAGTCCCTCACGGACCAGCACCGGAACGCGCTGAAGCCCGGCAAGGGCCGCTGCTCGGAATCTCCGTTCGCCGGCGAGGATCCGGAACCGGTCCCCGTGCCTTGTGGCCAGGATCGGCTGGAGGATTCCCGTTTCGGAGATCGACTGGGCGAGCTCCGCGAGCCCCTTCTCGTCGAAGTTCTTTCTCGGTTGTTTCTGGTTGGCCTCCAGGCGATCGAGCTCGACCATCTGGACGTGCGCCCCGATCCTGTCCGCGTCCGCAGGCCGTGAAGAGGGGATCAGCGCCGAAAGACCGCGACCGAGGACCGGCTTCTTCGTCATTCGTTCCCTCCAGCCACGGCAGCCACCTCGGGCTCTTCGCGGGAGAGCAGCTCGCGGGCGATCGCGAGGTAGGCCTCCGCCCCCTTGGACTTCAGGTCGTAGAGGAAGATCGGCTTTCCGAACGAGGGGGCTTCGCCGAGCCGGACGTTCCTCGGGACGACCTGCTGGAAGAGGATCGGTCCGAAGTATTTTCGTAGCTCCTCGAGGACCTGCCTCGAGAGATTGGTTCGGTCGTCCCACATGGTTGCGATCACCCCCCGGACCACGAGAGCCGGGTTGAGCTGGTCGCGCACCCGGTCGATCGTGGCGAGGAGCTCCGATACCCCTTCGAGCGCGAAGTACTCACACTGGACCGGGATGATCACGCTGTCGGCCGAGGTGAGGGCATTGAGGGTCAAAAACCCTAGAGACGGGGGGCAGTCGACGACGATGAAGTCATAGTCGTTCCGCCGTTCCTCCAGCCGGTCACGCAGGAGGTGCTCGCGGCGTTCGGCTGCCACCAGCTCCACCTCCGCGCCCACCAGGTCGCGATTGGCCGGGAGGAGACTCAGGAACTTCAGGTCCGTCGAGCGGACGACCGACTGGAACGGCGCGCCGCCGAGAAGCCAGTCATAGACCGTCGATCCGAGCGACTGCTTGTCGCAACCGAGACCGCCCGTCGTATTCCCTTGGGGATCGAAATCGATCAGGAGGACCTTTCGCTCCAGGATCGCGAGTGCCGCGGCCAGGCTGATCGCGGAGGTCGTCTTCCCGACGCCGCCTTTCTGGTTCGCCACCGCGAAGACCGGCGCCCGTTTCCCTCCGGTGGAATTCTCTGTGAATTGTTTCACGTGGAACGCTCCAAGGCCGCTATTCCAGCCTGTTCTGTCCCTGGCGTTTCATGGAAGGCCCACCTGTGCATTCCGCTCTCCTGCACAGCAACCTCGAACAACCTCCTCGTTGTCCAGAGGAGCGCACTCGCATCCTTCGTCAGCCAGGGCTGCGCGGCCCGCACCAGTTGGCCCGCGTCTGCGACGGCGCGAGTCGTCAAGATATCGATCGGCGGGATCTCGTTCATTGGGATCGGACTCGGGAATCTAGCGTTGACGATCGTGGACGTCAACGCGAGCCGTTCCACGACCTCCGTCAGGAACCGCGCTTTCTTCGTCATCGACTCGAAGAGCCATCCATCGATGTCGGGTCGCACCAGCAAGAGGGGGAGAGCGGGGAATCCGCCCCCGGAACCGACATCCACGAGGACGAGGCGACGTGGGCCAGGGCGAGGGAGAAGCCGGACGCCTCGGAGCGAATCCCCGAGGTGCCGCGTGAGGAGATCCCCGAGAGAAGCCGTCCGTCGCGAGACGAGGTTGATCTGATCGTTCACCTCCGCCAGGTACAGGACATACTCCGCCAACCGGTCGGCGTGTTGCCGGAGGAGGCCCTCTTCCAGAACTGCCGCGCGCCCCAGGGCCTCGACGAGAGCCCGCTTGATTTCGACCCGTCCCGGCATCCCTGCCGTCATCTCTTTCCCAGCCTCTTTTCCCTCGCGACCAGGTGCGCGAGGACGAGTGTCACCGCCGACGGGGGGACTCCCGGGATCCTCGATGCCTGGCCCAGCGTTCGCGGCCGGTGCCGTTCCAGCTTCTCTGCGGCTTCCAGGGAAAGGCCCGGCAGCGCCCGATAGACGAAGTCGTCCGGGATCCTCCTCGACTCCGCCCGAGAGACCCGTTCGATCGCCTCCTTCTCGCGGCGAAGGACCCCCTCGTAGCGGAGGTCGTCACGCAGTCGCGCCAGGGCCGCGGCGTCGAGGGAAAGAAGCTCCTCCGCCTCGACCGCCGGAAGGAGACTCGCGGCCCACTCCCGGATCTCCTCGACCGCAACCTCCGGGCGCCGGACGAGACCCGCGAGCGTGCTCTGCTCGGCGAGCGGGATCCCCAGCCCCCCGAGCGCCTCCTGTGTCCGCCGTCCGGGCGTGAGTCTCGCGGCGCGGAATGTCTCCTTCACCCGTTCGAGACGCGCCTCCTTCTCCAGAATCTCGTCCGCCTCCCGCTGATCGATCAACCCCACCTCCGCAGCCCTGTGTGTCAGCCGTGCGTAGGCGGAATCCGCCCCCAGCAGCAACCGATGCTCTGCCCTCGAAGAAAGGAGGCGATAGGGCTCGTCGGTCCCGAGAGTCACCAGGTCGTCGATCATCACGCCGATGTAGGCTTCCTCCCGTCCGAGGACGAACTCCCGTTCCCGGCCGGCCGCCACGAGTGCCGCGCTCGTCCCGGCCATCAGGCCCTGTCCGGCCGCTTCCTCGTATCCCGACGTGCCGTTGATCTGCCCGGCGAAGAAGAGCCCCGGAACGGCCCGGGACTCCAGGGTGTCGCGAAGCTGTTCGGCGAGAACGACATCGTACTCCACGGCATACGCAGGCCGGAGGATCTCCGCACCCTCCAGCCCTGGGATGCCGTGGACGATTCGTCGCTGCACCTCTTCGGGAAGGGACATCGATAGGCCGTTCAGATAGAGCCAGTCGGTTGAGAGTCCCTCCGGCTCCACGAAGATCTGGTGGCGCGCCCGGTCGGCGAACCGCACCACCTTGTCTTCGATCGACGGGCAGTACCGCGGCCCGCGTCCGACGATCCGGCCTGAGTAAAGCGGAGAGAGCGGAAGCGCCTCCCGAATCAGCTCGTGCACTTGCGGCGTCGTATACGTGATCCAGCAGTCAACCTGGCGCAGGGTCGGGAACCGCTCGCGGCTCGTCCGGAACGAGAACGGTGTCGGGACGGCATCGCCCTCCGCCCGCTCCATGGCCGAACGGTCGACGGACGCGGAAGCCACTCGGGGAGGGGTCCCCGTTTTCATCCTGGCCAGGCTGAATCCCAGCTCTTCGAGCGCCGTCGAGAGATTCTTCGCCGCCGGCTCCTCCCAACGCCCCGCCTCCCGGCATTCCTCTCCTACGTGAATCAGGCCCCGGAGAAACGTCCCTCCCGTGACGACCGCCGCCCGACAGGACACGATAGACCCGTCTCCCGTCCGGACGCCGGTAAGACGCCCCTTCTCGACCAAGAAACCGGACGCCGTCCCGGGGGAGACCCAGAGCCGTTCCGCCGCTCCCACGATGCGGCCCATCTCTCTGGAATATAACGACTTGTCTGATTGGCACCGGAGCCCGCGAACCGCCGGACCACGCGACGCGTTCAGCACCTTGAACTGGATCCCCGTCCGGTCCGCCACGAGCCCCATCCAGCCGCCCAGGGCATCGATCTCTCGAACCGCCTGCCCCTTCGCCAGCCCTCCGATCGCCGGATTGCAGCTCATCCTCGCGATCGTTCCCGGGTCGCTCGTCACCAGAAGCGTGTCGCGCCCCAACCGGGACGCCGCGAGGGCCGCCTCACACCCTGCGTGACCACCTCCGATGACGACGACGTCGAAGCTCCCCCTCATAATCTTCGGCCCGTCCCTACTTCCCGATGCAGAAGGTGGCGAAGATTCTGTCGAGAAGCTCCTCAGAGGCCGTTTCGCCCGTGATCTCACCCAGGGCCGTCAACGCGCGCCGCAGGTCGGCGGCGGCCAGCTCCGGTTCCGACCGGCGGGCGG
>CALFNC010000455.1 GCA_937902605.1 uncultured Acidobacteriota bacterium
CAGGTGGATCTCAGGACCGGCCGCCCCTCGCACAACTCCGCGAGGGCGAGGTGTCCGGGGAAGATGGTGAGCGTGTAGCGGGGGATTCCGGCCGACGTCCCGGTGACGACCGGCAAGGCCAGGAAGGCAGCGGACCACGCGGCGTCCGCCCAGCGGCGCTTCCATAGCTGCAGGCCGGTCACGAAGAACCAGAGGACGAAATGGGCGTAGGGGGCGAGCGCCCCCGGATGCTCCCGGAAGTGCCCGGTCGTCCACATTCGCCGTAGCTCCTCCACGAAAACCGACGGGCCGCCGGTTGGGTTGCCGGCCGCTTCCCGCCAGGCCCCCATCGAGCGGAAGAAGAGGCCCGGCTCGCCCTTCGCGAGGCCGATGCCCCAGATCCACGAGGCCACGCCCAGGAACGGGGTGACGCCCAGGAGGACGGCGCCGCCCCACCGCCGGAGCCCCGGCTCGTCCTTCCGGCCGATGAGCCATGCGAGTCCGAGGCCCGCTCCCATGACGGCGGCCGGGGCCCGGGTGAGGCCGGCAAGGTAGGCGGCGAGGAGTGCCAACCGGAGTTCGCCCCGGCGCATGAACCGGAACGCGAGAAGCGCGATGAGAAGGAATAGGGCGTCGCTGTAGACGGCCGTGAAGAAGAACGCGACCGGATAGAGGAGCAAGAAGGGGAGCGCCCTGAGGGCGCGCTCTCCCATCCGCTCTCTCGCCTCCTCGACGAACAGAGGGACTGCGAAGAGGAGGGAGGCCCAGGTGACGAAGAGCGCCGTCTGGAAGGCGTCGATTCCCGTCATCAGGTGGAGGAGGCGGGCGATCTCCGGATAGAGCGGGAAGAACGCGTGGGCGGAGGGCTCGCCGAGCGGCGGGGGCGCCCGGTAGCCGGCCTTGACGATGCTGTCGTACCACCCCGAGTCGAACCGGGCGAAAAGCGGCGCCCGCAGGTTCGCGATGGGATCCCACGGCGACTTGCGCGTGATCGGCAGGAAGTCGATGGCGATCAGGGCCCAGGCGTTCATCGCGAAGATCCACACGATGACGACGAGACTGAGCCGGCGGTTCTCACCCTGCCACGGCCATGGGAACGAAGCGGAGGTCATGCTACTGAAACGTCAGCCGGACGCGAGGTCCGATACTCTTTTTCTGGACGGAGGTTAACCCAAAGGCGAGAATTCGCGGACAGGAAACGAATCGGAGGCGCGATGGATTCTCGGCAAGGATGTCGGCTGCCCCTCGGCCGTCGGGGCGAGGCCCGGGTCCTACTGACGGCCGCACAGGTGCTGCCGTTTCCAGAGAGGCTGCACCTCTCCGTCCGATTCGCCAGCGCGCCGTGGGATCGGCTCGTGCCGTCGTTCTCGCCCCGCGGTGACCTCCTCGACGTCGGCTGCGGACCGGGCCTCCTCGCGCATCTCCTCCGTCGGGCTAGGTTCGAGGGACGTTACACGGGGATCGACCCCGACCCGCGGAAGGTCGGTCGGGCCGACCGGTGGCTGGGGGGAGATCCGCGTAACCGCTTCGAGACCTCCGGGGTCGAGGACGTCCCCCCGAGGGCCTTCTCCCAGGTTGCCATCATCGACGTCCTCTACCTGATCCCGAGGTCCGGGCGGGGGACGTTCGTCGAGCGGGCGCTCGCCGGGCTCCGCCCCGGCGGCTCAATCGTCATCCTGACGAGCGGCGGCGGGCCGGGATGGAAGCGCCTGCTGGACCGATTGCAGGAGCGTCTCGCCGTGGCGGCGGGCGTCACGCGAGGCGCGGCAGTCGAGCCGTGCGACGGCGAGGAGATCGCCACGCTGCTGAGGGCCGCGGGCCTGGAGCCGATCACGGTGACGGCGGTCGGGTCGGGCTACACGCACGGATTCGAGCTCGTCGAGGGGCGGCTCCCGGACAGAGGATGATGAGGAGCCGAATTCGCTGGCGGATCGCCCGTTCCGACCTGGCGTCGGGCGGGCGAGCGCTTCTGTGGCTCCACCATCCTCTCCTCCCCGAGCTCGAGTCGGCGGTCCTGTCGGAGGACGGCCTGATCCTTTCGAACGTCCCGTCGCCGAACCCGATCGCCGCAGCGCTGGACGGGAAGGCGGGGCCGTACTTCGCGAAGCTGCTT
>CALFNC010000456.1 GCA_937902605.1 uncultured Acidobacteriota bacterium
GGACGATCCAGAAGCTGATGGAGCGGATCGTCGACCAGACGATCCCGGCCCAGGTCATCAACAGCCCGCACGTCGACTGGAACCCGTTCACGAACGAGGTGACGCCGGCCGCGGTCAAGGATACCGACGCCCCGGCTCCTGCCGGGATGACGGCCTCGAACGCGCCTGAGCCGGACACCCGGTACGCCATGTGGTTGAAGGACTTCCAGGCGTTTCGGAAGGCGGATCCCTTCTCGCCGGCCGCGCCGACCCACATCGCCCGGAAGTTCGACGAGGAACGGCAGATCCCCGAGGTGCGGCTAAACGGGATGCTCGAGGCGGTCCTTACCTCGCCTCTCGTGCCCCGGGTCGCCAAGCTGATTGAGAAGCGGCTCGGCCGGCCGCTGGAGCCGTTCGACGTCTGGTACGACGGGTTCCGGACGCGCGGACCGCTGACCGAGGCCCAGCTGGATGAGATCGTCCGGAAGAAGTATCCGACGCCGGCGGCCTACGAGAAGGACATCCCAAACCTCCTCCGGAAGCTCGGCTTCCCGCCGGACAAGGCCGACGCCATCGCGAAGAAGATCGTCGTCGACCCGGCGCGCGGATCGGGACACGCCATGGGCGCCGCCCGCCGCGCGGATGAGGCGCATCTGAGGACCCGGGTCGGCAAGGACGGGATGGATTACAAGGGGTTCAACATCGCCGTCCATGAGATGGGGCATAACGTCGAGCAGGTGCTCTCGCTCAACTTCATCGACCACCCCCTCCTCGCCGGCGTCCCGAACACGGCCTTCACCGAAGCGCTCGCCTTCGTCTTCCAGAACCAGGACCTAGAGCTCCTCGGTCTCACCAAGGCCGATGAGAACGCCCGGGCGACCGAGGCGCTCAACGCGTTCTGGATGACCTACGAGATCGCCGGCGTCGCCCTCGTCGACAACGCGGTCTGGCACAACCTCTACGACCACCCGGGGGCCACCCCGGCCGAGCTGAAGCAGGCGACGCTGAAGATCGCGCGGGACGTCTGGAACCGGTACTACGCTCCGGTCCTCGGGAAGAAGGACGTAACGATCCTGGCGGTCTACTCCCACATGATCAACTCGTTCCTCTATCTCGCCGACTACCCGATCGGGCACCTGATTGCCTTCCAGGTGGAGCGTCAGATGGAGAAAGCGGGGAGTATCGGGCCGGAATTCATCCGGATCGCCACGCAGGGGAGGGTCACCCCCGATCTCTGGATGAGGACCGCCACCGGCAAGCCGGTCGGTCCGGAGGCGCTGCTGTCGGCCACCGCCGAAGCCCTGGCCAAGGTCGAAAAGAAGTAGTGAAAGAAAAAGAGGGCCCCCCGCGGGGGCGCCCCTCCCAATCCCGTCGGGAGATGGAGGCTAGCTCTTCTTGGGCGCCGCGGTCGGAGCGGGAGCGGCTGCGGGCTTGGTCGTGGGCACCGGGGCCGCGGGAGCGGCGGCCGGCTTGGCCGGTTTCTCCTCGGCGCTCTTCACCTCGAGGAGCTCCACCTCGAACATCAGGGTCGCCCCGGGCTTGATGGCCGGCGGGGAGCCGGCGTCGCCGTAGGCGATGTCCGAAGGGCAGACCAGCTTGGCCTTGCCGCCGGCCTTCATCGCCTGCACCCCTTCGGTCCAGCACTTGATCACACGGTTCAAGGCGAACTCGGCCGGCTGGCCACGCTTGACCGAGCTGTCGAAGACCGTGCCGTCGGTCAGCGTCCCGGTGTAGTGGACCTTGACCGTATCGGTCGCCGCGGGGCTCGCACCGGTGCCGGCCTTGAGCTCCTTGAAGACGGTGCCGCCCGGGAGCTTCTTGGCCCCGGGCTCCGTAGCGGCCTTCGCGGCGAACGCCTCTCCGGCCTTTTTCTCCTGGGTCGCCGTCGTCGCCGCCCGCGCCTGCGCGAGCATCTGGAGCTTCGGTCCCCAGGTCTCGGTGTCCACCTTCGGCGTCTTCCCGGTGACGCCGTCAGTGAAGCCGGCCTTCACGATGTCCAGCTCGGCCGGAGAGAGGTTGAACACGCCGACGTTCTTGGAGATGAAGAGGCCGAGGGCGTAAAACGCCTTGTCGTCGTCCGTCTTCAGCTCGGGCGAGGCCTGGGCCAGGAGCGGGGCGGAGCCGGCCAGTCCCGCGACCAGGAGACCGGCCATCACAGTCTTGAGCTTCATAGTTCACCTTTCGTTCGTTCGGTTGGTGGCGCGAGGCGGCCCGGAGCGGCCTTCCCGTTGCCGGAAGGGATGAAGTCTACACAATCCGGGCCAGTGTCGGCGTCAGCCGGCCGAGCTCGGATTCTGGGAGAGCGAGAGGAAAGCCGTCCGGCCTTCTTCCGTGAGGGCGTAGAGCTCGCCGCCCGAGACGCTGTGTCCGTTCCACTTCAGGTAGTTCCGGGCGCGGAGGGAACGGAACGCCCGGGTGGAATCGACCCCCCGAAACGTGATGTTCGTGCGGAGCAGGAGGATGGCGCCCTCCTGGACGCGCATGGCGCCGTCGTGGAACGAGGCTCTGAGGAGCTCGATCTCGAGGTTCGAGAGCGGCGTCACCAAGCTCAGTGCTCCCTCGGGGCGGAGGGCTCGCGCGAGGCCGGCTGCGGTCGAGGCGCGAGGCGAGGCGTTAAGAGGGCGCCGCTGATCGTCAGGACCGCGGCGACGAGGAACGCGACGGTGGTGCTGAAGCTGGCGTTGTACCGCGCGAGGAGTAGTCCGCTCGGGAGCGGCAGGAGGCCACAGAGGATGGTTACGGACTTCGACACGGTGCCGGGCTTCCATGCCGCAGCCGCGAGAATGCCAGCGATCAGAGCGAGCTGGAGGGAATACCCGAGCCAGAGCGCCTGGAAGGAGTCCTGGAACCAGGGGCTCAGCCCACTGTTGCGAACGGCCAGCGCGACGGCGGCGTATCCGGCGGCGTGGATCGCGGCGATCAGGAGGAGGCAGCCGGCGCCCGCGA
>CALFNC010000457.1 GCA_937902605.1 uncultured Acidobacteriota bacterium
CCGAGATCTACACTCTTTCCCTACACGACGCTCTTCCGATCTGGGTCATGGCGCGGTCCACCGAGCCCGTCGGGCCGGAGCGGTGAGTGGACATGACGAGAGGAACTGACGCCGCATCGTCGGCGCGTGAGGGGTGGGTGCGGCCGGTGTCGAAGCTCCCGATGGTTTTCGTTCTCGTCGCCTCGGTCTCGGGAGCGAGGCTCTCCGCCCAGATGCTCCCGCCCTCGACGGCCGAGAAGCCGAAGGATGGTTCGGCGTTCCAGGGGGCCTTCCCGAAGCCGGTATTCGAGCCGGAAAAGGCACCCGCCGAGAAGATCGCGGAGATCGCGGTGAAGGGTGGCAAGCTGGTCGGTCCTGAGACGATCTCGTTCTATCTCGGTGTGAAGGCCGGCGACGTGTACGACGAGGAGACCCTCCGGAAGGGATTTCTGAGGCTCTGGGACTCGAGCCTCTTCGACGATCTGCGACTGGAGAAGGAAACCGTCCCCGGCGGCGTGCGGCTGGTCGCCGTCGTCATCGAACGGCCGAAGGTCAGCGACCTCGAGTTCCGGGGGAACAAGAAGCTGACGAGCTCTCAGCTCAAGGACAAGCTCAAGGAAGGGAAGGCCGAGATCAAGGTCGGCAGCCCCCTGTCGCTCCGGGACGTCTCGAAGGCGAAGGCCGCCCTCATCGACGCTTACCGCGCCGACGGGTTCCGCTCGGCCGCGGTCGACACCACCGTGGAGGCGATCAACGACAAGGAGAGCCGTGTCGTCTTCCTCGTGGACGAGGGCGACAAGATCAAGATCGAGGCGATCCGCTTCACCGGGAATCCGGTCGTCGGGCAGGCTCGCCTCCGCTTCGCGATGAAGAAGACGCGGCAGGCGCACTGGTGGTACTTCTGGGACTCCAAAGACGTCTACAGCCAGGCGAGCTACGAGGAGGACGTCGAGTCGCTCCGGAAGGTGTACCAGGACCTGGGCTACAAGGACGTGGTCGTCAAGGACCCGACGATCGACACGTTCGTCGCCAACCCGAAGGAGAAGCGACCGGACAAAGTGAAGCGCCGTGCCCGCATCACGATCCCGATCGTGGAGGGGGAGCGGTTCTATTTCGGAGAGCTGAAGGTCGAGGGGGCGACCCAATTCGATGACAGGCTCCTCGGCCGGATCTTCAGCTACGTGCCCGGGAGGCCGCTCAAGAGGGCGGTGATCGTGGGCGGGATGAAGGCGATCGACTCCCTCTACCGGGAACGCGGGTACATCTACGTCTACATGAACCCGGAATACACCGAGCGGCCGGGCAAGAAGGTCGACGTGACGGTCAAGCTGACCGAGGGCGACCAGTACCGGCTTGGGCGCGTGGAGTTCACGGGCAACAAGATGACGCGCGACAAGGTCCTCCGCCGCGAGCTGCTCGTGCGCGAGGGAGACATCGTCGACATGGAGGCCTTCAAGAAGGGTCTCCTGAAAGTCTCTCAGCTGGGGTACTTCAAGGTCGAGGAGGACCCGGAATTCCGGGTGAACCCCGAGAAGAAGACTGTGGACGTCACGGTGAAGGGGAATGACGTGAACCGGAACGAGATCCAGTTCGGCGCTGGGTACTCCCAGCTCGACGGCCTGTTCGGTCAGTTCCAGTTCTCGACTCGGAACTTCCTCGGGCGGGGCGACACGATCGGGTTTCAATTTCAGCGCGGCGCCAGGACCAACTTCTTCGACGTCTCGTTCTCCGAGCCCTGGTTCCTGGACCAGAAGATGTCGGTCGGCGCGTCGGTCTTCGATCGGTCGCTGACCTACCTCGACGTCGACCAGTCCACCAAAGGCGTCAACCTTTCCTGGGGCGTCGGACTCGGCATCTGGGACGTCGTGTCGATCTTCTATGGCTACACTGACACCCACAGTAAGTACCAGGTTTACCCTCCTCCCGGCCCTCCGGGCTCCGGTGCGCCCCCCATCGCGTACGCCGACTACGTCGGGAGGATCTCGTCGATCACGCCGGGCTACCGGTACGACAGCCGGAACGACCCGTTCGACCCGACCCGAGGGAAGAAGTTCGGCTTTTCGGTCGCCATCGCGGGCGGCCCGCTGGGCGCCGACTTCAGCTACATCAAGCCGAACGCGAACGCGACACTCTATGTCCCGACCGGGAAGTCGACGAACTTCGCGTTCAACCTCGAGGGCGGGATGATCCGACCGTACAACGGTTCGGCGATCCCGATCTTCGAGCGGTACCGAATCGGCGGCGACCGCTCGGTCCGGGGCTTCCAGTATGGCGAGATCTTCCCGATCGACAACAAGAACCACGCCTTTTTCGACGAGAATGGGGCCCTCCTGGGCGGGGACAAATTTCTCGTCTTCAACGCCGAGTGGGTGGTCTCCTTCGGCGGGCCGCTGAAGATCGCGGCCTTCTTCGACGCCGGGAACGCCTGGCTCGAGGGGCAGACCGTGAACCCCTTGACGATGCGGTCCTCTGCGGGCCTCGAACTCCGCATCTTCCTGCCGATCTTCCAGGCGCCCCTCCGGTTCATCTACGGCATCAACCTCGATCCGAAAACCATTCTGGACAAGGACGGGATCGCGCTCCCCAACGGCCAGGAGAAGCGGAGCGACTTCCAGTTCTCCATCGGGACGACGTTCTGACGCCCCCCCGGCCCGGGTCCAGATGCTGGATGGTCGATCCGAGCCGTTTCGAGTAAACTCCGCCCCCGATTGAAGACGGTCCCGGCGGGGGCCATTCTCGTGAAATGACCGAAAGGAGCTGTTGTTCATGAATAGAATCCTGTCCGTTGGGGCCTTCGTCGCGGTGTCCGGCCTTCTGGTGGCCGTTCCGGCCTCCGCCCAGATCGCGGGGTCCACGACGACCAAGATCGGCGTGCTAGAGGTCCAGCGCGTCGTGGCCGAGTCGGCCGTCGGCAAGGAAAGCCTGGCGCGGGTCCAGAAGATCCAG
>CALFNC010000458.1 GCA_937902605.1 uncultured Acidobacteriota bacterium
CCCGCGCGCTACCGGCGCTCCCTCTCCGCATCGGAACGGGGCATCCGCGCCCCGATCCGGCGCGGAGGGGTAGGCCCGAAGGGCCGGAGGGGAAAACCGGCCGGGCCGGGTTCCCCTGATCAACTGCTGTCAGCTCCGGGGAAGCGCGAAGCGCTTCATCCCTCCTCGGCCTCGGCTTTCTTCAGCTTCGCCCGCTCGGCGATCAGCTTCTCCTGCATCGGCCGGGGCAGCTCCTCGTAGTGGCTCATCTCAATGTGGAAGCTGCCACGCCCCTGAGTAATCGACCGGAGAATCGGCGCGTAAGCGATCATCTCGGCCATCGGGACCTCGGCCTTGATGACTGCGTCGTCCCCGACGGACTCCATGCCGGAGGGTCGTCCGCGGCGGCTGGTCAGGTCGCCCATCAGGTCGCCCATGTAGTCCTGCGGGGCGTGGATCTCCACTTTGACGATCGGTTCGAGGATGGTCGGCCGCGCTTTCTCCATCGCGTCCTTGTACGCGAGAGAGCCGGCGATCTTGAAGGCCATTTCCGACGAGTCGACGTCGTGGTACTGGCCGTCGTACAGCTCCACCCGGAAGTCGACCATCGGGTACCCGGCCAGGAAACCCCGCTTGCGCGTCTCCTGGATCCCCTTCTCGACGGCCGGGATGTAGTTCTTCGGGATCGAGCCGCCGAAGATGTCGTCGACGAACTCGAAGTCGGCGCCCCGGGGGAGCGGCTTGACGCGGATGCGGCAGTCGGCGAACTGGCCGTGGCCGCCGGTCTGTTTCTTGTGGCGGCCGTGGGCTTCGGCGGGCTTGGTGATCGTCTCGCGGTACGGGATCTTCGGCGGGTGGAGGATGACCTCGACGTTGGATTTCCGCTTCATCCGCGCGACGGCGATCTCGACGTGGAGCTGCCCGGCGCCCGAGAGGAGGAATTCGTGGGTGTCGGCGTCCCGGGAGAACCGGAGAGAGGGGTCCTCCTCGATCAGTTTCTGCAGGGCGACGGAGATCTTGTCCTCGTCCCCCTTCGACTTCGGCTCGATGGCGAACGAGATCGCGGGCTCGGGGAGCTCGACGGCCGGGAAGACGAGCGGTTTTTCCTTCGATGTCAGCGAGTCTCCGGTGAGCGTGTCCTTCAGCTTGGCGACCACGCCGATGTCCCCGGCCGGGACCTCGGGGACCTGGTTCATCTGCTTGCCGAGGGGCGAGAAGACGGGACCGAACCGCTCGGCGGTTTCCCGCGTGGCGTTCCAGTAGGTTCCGTCCGCCTTGATCGTCCCCGACGCGACCCGGAACAGGGTCATCCGGCCGGTGAACGGGTCGGAGATCGTCTTGAACACGAACGCCCCCACGGGCCCGGCGGCGTCGGCGGGGAGGGCCTCGCTCTTTCCGTCCTTCCTCTTCACGACCGTCTGGAACCCATCGGCTGTCGGGAGGAGGTCGATGATCTCGTCGAGGAGCTTCTCGACGCCGGTCTCGTGGTTGCCGCCCGCCGCGAATAGGACCGGGATGATCCGCCGCTCCCGGATTCCCTTCCGAAGCGCCGGGAGCATTTGCTCCTCGGTCAACCCCCCCTGCCCGAAGAAGGTCTCCAGGAGAGCGTCGTCCCCCTCGGCGACCATCTCGACGAGGGCCTCGTGGAGGGTGGCGCAGTCCTTGGCGAACTCCTCCGGGATCGGCCCTTCGTTCGTCTTGCCGGCGCCATCGGTCAGGAACCCCTTCATCCCGACGAGGTCGATGACACCGCGGAAGCCCTTCTCTCGCCCGATCGGCGCCTCGATCGCGACGCACGTGCGCCCGAACTTCCTCTGGAGCTGGTCCATCACGCGGCCGCCGTCGGCGTTTTCGCGGTCCATCCGGTTCACGATGACCATTCGAGGGAGCCCGAGCTCGTCGGAGATCTTCCATGCCTTCTCGGTCTGGACCTCCACTCCCGCCACGGCGTCGACGACCACCAGGACGGCGTCGGCCGCCCGAAGGCCGCAAATGACCTCGGCCACGAAGATGCCGTAGCCGGGGGTATCGATCAGGTTGACCTTCTTCTTCTTCCACTCGAGAGCGGCGACAGCCAGGCCGATCGAGATCTTGCGGTCGGTCTCTTCGGGGTCGAAATCGGTCGGTGCCCCACCGTCCTCCACCCGTCCGAACCTCGGCACAGCGCCGGCTTCGTGCAGCAGGGCCGATACGAGGGTCGTCTTTCCGACTCCGTTGTGGCCGGCCAACGCCACGTTGTGGATGGCCGACGCGGGGTAAACCTTCATCCGGGAGCCTCCTCGCTGTCAGATTGCGCGGGGATTATAGGTGCGGGGAGGGTCCAGCGGGCGCCGGGCCCCATAATGTGGAGCCTGCCGTTTCGTTGACACCCCGTTTCGGCCGGACCTAGAATTTCGACCACGCCAGAGGAGATCCTTGGCGAGGACTGGACGACGACTCGATCGGAGGCTCTCTGTCCAAAGACTTCTCCCAGCCCCTTTCAGGAGCACCGAAGAAGCTCGGCCGTTACGAGGTCGTCCGGGAGCTCGGCAAGGGGGCGATGGGGATCGTCTACCTCGGCCGGGACCCGGTCATCGGCCGTCTGGTCGCCCTGAAGACGATCCTGGCGATTGGCGAGGACGAGACGGAGCAGCGCGAGTTTGGGGAGCGGTTCCTCCGCGAAGCGCAGGCCGCTGGGATCCTCTCCCACCCGAACATCGTCACGATCCACGACGTCGGCGAGGACCCGTCCAGCCAGACGGCCTTCATCGCCATGGAGTTCGTCGAGGGGAAGAACCTCAAGCAGCTTCTCCAGGAGAAAACCCCCTTCGGCTGGGAGCGCGTGGCGGAGATCATCGGGCAGGCCGCCGAGGCGCTCGACTACGCCCACCGGCGAGGGATCGTCCACCGCGACGTGAAGCCGGCGAACATCATCATCACGCCCGAAGGGGGCGTGAAGATCACCGACTTCGGGATCGCGAAGATCGAGCAATCGAACCTCACGACCGAAGGCCAGTTCCTGGGAACCCCGAACTACATGTCGCCCGAGCAGGTGACCGGGGACGCCGTCGACGGGCGGACCGACCTCTTCTCGCTCGGCGTCGTCCTGTACGAGCTGCTGACGCGGAAGAAGCCGTTCACCGGGGACAACCTCACGTCGATCTCGTTCAAGATTGTCCACGAGCCGTTCGTCCCACCGGAGATCTACGCCTCCTCAGTGCCGTCTGAGTTCACCCCGATCCTCCAGAAGGGCCTCGCGAAGGACCCGGCGGAGCGCTACCAGCGGGGGAACGACCTCGCCCTCGCCCTCTACGAGTTCAAGGCCCGCGAGGAAGAACGTCAGATGCTGCGGGACCTCGGGAACATGGTGGCGGAGGCGGAAAATCTGGGAGGGATCGAGGCGGTCAACGGACTGGCGAAACAGTTTCCGGCGCCCGATAAGGCTGCGCCGGCGGTCGACCCGGCTCGCCCGAGCCCCGGAGCATCCGAGCCACTGATGACCGTCCCGATCGTGCCCATCGCCCCCCGGGCAGTGGTCAATCCCGGTCCAGGCGCTCCGGCGCCTCCGCAGGAGGGGTCGGCCCCCGACTGGACGCTGGACGAGCCGGAGCCCGAGGACGAGGTTCGGCCGACGGTCATCCTCCCGCCGTCCTCGA
>CALFNC010000459.1 GCA_937902605.1 uncultured Acidobacteriota bacterium
CCTCATGAGCCCCCTTCGCCAGCCGGCGAGGACCTGCCGCCGTTCACCGGCGGAGCGGTCGGCTACGCCGGGTACGACGCCGTTCGCCGCCTCGAACGGCTCCCGTCTCTGCGACCCGACCCGATCGGCCTTCCCGATGCCTGGTTCGGCGTTTTCGACCGGATCATCGCGTTCGACCACGTGAAGCACCGGCTCCTCTTTCTGGCGCACGCGGAGCCGGGCGATGAGAAGGGGGCGATAGCGGCGCTCGAGGCGCTGGCCCGGCGTGTCCAGGCCGGGAGGACACGGCGCCCCGGCGCGCCTGGACCCTCTGGCCTCTCGTGGACCGAGTCGCTCCCTCGCGGACCGTTCATGGAGGCGGTCCGGGCGGCGAAGGAGCACATCCTGGCCGGCGACATCTTTCAGGTGGTCCTGTCGCGGCGCTGGTCCGCTCCCTTTCCGTCGGACCCGTTCCCGCTCTATCGTGCCCTGCGCCGGATCAGCCCTTCTCCCTACCAGTACTACATCCGGACGCCGGACGCGGTCCTCCTCGGAGCGTCGCCGGAGCGGCTCGTCCGGGTCGAGAACCTCGCAGACCGGACGGTGGTGGAGACGGTCCCGCTCGCCGGGACGCGGCCGCGTGGCAGGGACCGGGCCGAGGACCTCGCGCTCGAGGCCGATCTCCTCTCGGACGAGAAGGAGCGGGCCGAGCACGTCATGCTCGTCGACCTGGGGCGGAACGACCTGGGCCGGGTCTCGGTGCCGGGCTCGGTCGAGGTGAAGGAGTTCTTCTCGGTGGAGCGCTTCTCGCACGTGATGCACCTCGCCTCGCGCGTCGTCGGGACGCTGGCGCCAGGGAAGGACGCCATCGATGCGCTCGCCGCCACCTTCCCGGCGGGGACGCTGTCGGGCGCTCCGAAGATCCGGGCCATGGAGATCATCGAGGAGCTCGAGCCGGTTCGGCGCGGGGCGTACGGTGGAGCCGTCGGCTACGTCGACTTCGCGGGGAACCTGGACATGGCGATCGCGATCCGGACGGCGGTCGTGACGGGAGGGATTCTCCACGTTCAGGCCGGCGCCGGCATCGTGGCCGACTCGGTCCCCGAGAAGGAAGCCGACGAGTGCGAGAGCAAGGCGCGCGCGCTGATGCTTGCCGTCGAGCGGAGCGGGGAGTACGAAGGATGATTCTCGTCGTCGACAACTACGATTCGTTCACCTTCAATCTCGTCCAGTTTCTCGCGCGCCTCGACCCGTGCGTCGAGGTGGTACGGAACGACGCGGAGACGGCCGTGGCGTTGCTTGCGCGCAGACCTTCTCGGATCGTCATCTCGCCCGGTCCCGGCCGCCCGGAGGACGCGGGCGTGTCGTGCGAGCTGATCCGGGCGAGCGGGATGACGCCGCTCCTGGGCGTCTGCCTCGGCCACCAGGCGATCGGCCACGTCTTCGGCGGGAAGGTGGTCCGCGCCGAGAAGCCGATGCATGGCAAGACGTCCGAGGTGAGCCATGTCGGGACGGGCCTCTTCCGGGGGGTTCCGAATCCGTTCACCGCGACGCGATATCACTCCCTCGTCGTCGATCCCGAGTCGATCCCGGCGGAGCTGGAGGTGACGGCCGAGACGGGCGGCGTCGTGATGGCGCTCCGCCACCGCTCCCGTCCCGTGGTCGGCGTCCAGTTCCACCCCGAGTCGATCCTGACCCGCGAAGGGGAGACGTTGCTCCGCAACTTCGTCGAGGGGGTTCTGTGAGCGCGCCGGTCAGCGACGTCCGGGAGGCGCTTCGGGCGGTGACCCATGGCGGCCGGCTCTCGCGAGAGCAGTCCCGGAGGGCGTTCGAGGCTATCGTGGCAGGGACCGAGCCGCCAGCGGTCGTCGCGGGGCTGCTTTCGGCCCTGGCTGTTCTGGGCGAGTCGGCGGAGGAGCTGGCCGGAGTCGTCGATGTCCTGTCGGCCCGCGTCACGGTGCCTCCCGTGGAGCCCGAGCTCGCCGCCCGCGCGATCGACGTCTGCGGGACGGGAGGGGACGGGCTGGGGACGTTCAACATCTCGACGGCCGCCGCCCTCGTCGTGGCTGGCGCCGGCGTGCCGGTCGCCAAGCACGGGGGCCGGGCGGTGTCGTCGTCGTGCGGGTCGGCGGACGTCCTGGCCGAGCTGGGCGTCAAGATCGAGATGCCGCCGGCCGTCGCGGCGAAGGCCCTTCGTGAGGCGCAGATCACGTTCCTCTTCGCGCCGGTCTATCACGGGGCGATGAAGCTGGTCGCCCCGCTACGGAAGGAGCTGGGGGTCAGGACGATCTTCAACCTGGCGGGGCCTCTCGCGAACCCGCTGGGCGTTCGGCGCCAGATCGTTGGGGTTGACCATCCGACGAGGCTCCCGGCGGTGGCGGGGACCCTCGCGCTGCGCGGGGTGGAGCGGGCGTTCGTCTTCTCGAACGAGACGGGCGGCGACGAAATCCTCCCATGCGGGGAGACGGTCGTGATGGAGCTCAAGGACGGTATGCTCGAAACCTTCCGCCTTTCGGCGTTCGACTTCGGGCTGCCGGAACGTACGGTGTCCCAGCTGGCCGGCGGGGACGCGCCGACGAATGCCCGGATCCTCCGCGCGATGCTGGCCGGCGAGCCGGGCCCCGTTCGCGAGACGGTCCTGATGAATGCGGCGGCGGCGCTTGTGGTGGCCGGGGCCGCGAGCACCTTCAAGGATGGCCTCGGTCTCGCTGCTGCCTCGATCGACGGGGGAGCGGCAGCGCGGGCTCTCGAGACCCTCGTCGCCATCTCCCAGGACGCCGGATGACCGGGACGATCCTCGACCGGATCCTGGAGGCGAAGCGGCACCGGCTGCGGGCCGGCGAGTTCGCGCCGGCACCGGCGCCCTCGGTCCCCCCGAACGGACGCCGATTCGAGGCGGCGCTCCGGGCGGCGCCGGCCGTGATCGCGGAGATCAAGCATCGCTCCCCGTCTGCGGGGGAGATCCTCCCCGGGGCCGCGTCGAGAATCGAGACCGTCGCGAGCGGCTACCGGCGAGGAGGAGCCGCGGCTCTGTCGATCGTGATCGAGCAGGACTTCTTCGGCGGCGACCCGGCGTGGCTGCCGCGCGCGAAGGCCGCCACGGGGCTGCCGATTCTGATGAAGGACTTCGTCGTGGATGAGAGGCAGGTCGACTTCACGGGCGGCTTCGTCGGCTACCTGGGCTACGAGCTCAAGGCCAAATGTGGCGCCGCGCTGGTGCACCACTCCCCCCACCCGGACGCGATGCTGCTGTTCGCCGACCGCCTGATCGCCTACGACCATGCCGCCGACGAGGCCCACGTCATCTGCCTGACCGAGGCCCGCGACCGGCTCGTGCGCACCTATTCGGGCGGGATGATCC
>CALFNC010000460.1 GCA_937902605.1 uncultured Acidobacteriota bacterium
CGGCAGGCGGCGCTCGCGCTCCGCGTCCAGACGACTCGGCGACCGGCCCCGGTGGAGACGGCGGCCCCGTTCTCGGTTCCGCCGGTCTCGCCGGCGAGCTCCGGGCCGCTGCTGACGCTCCAGGCCTCGATGGCGGCTCCCGCGGTCGCGACCCCCGGCTTGGCCAACGGGGCGTCGGGGGCGCTCGCGATTCTCGGCGACCCGAGCGTGCGGTACGAGATCGTCTCGGAGCTGGGCCGCGGCGGCATGGGGATCGTTCACAAGGCCCTCGACCGGAAGCTGGACCGGTTCGTGGCGCTGAAGATCCTGCCGTCGGCGCTCTGGGGCGACGACGTCGCGATGCGCTACTTCGAACGCGAGGCGAAGGCGATCGCCACGCTCGACCATCCGAACGTCGTGGCCCTCTACGACTACGGCCTCGGGTTCGGGAGCGTCTACCTGGCGATGGAGTACCTGGACGGGCCGAATTTCCAGAAGCTGCTGAAGGGCGACCCGGCGCGCGTCCGGGAGCACTGGCGGGATTGGTTCGTCCAGGCGTCGCGCGGTATCGCGGCGGCCCACTCAAAGGGAATCCTCCACCGGGACCTGAAGCCGGCGAACCTGATGCTGGACCGCCACGGCACGCTC
The DNA here is from genome assembly GCA_937902605.1 of uncultured Acidobacteriota bacterium. Lineage (GTDB taxonomy): Bacteria > Acidobacteriota > Thermoanaerobaculia > UBA5066 > UBA5066 > CAIMWE01. Next base: position 628 of record CALFNC010000460.1, read on the forward strand.
CGAATCCTCGACTTCGGCCTCGCGCGGCCGGTGCAGGACTCGGGGATGACGTCGAAGCTGATCGGCACGCCGGCGTTCCTGCCGCCCGAGGTCCTCCGGGGAGAGAGTCCGAGCCCGGCGAGCGACGTCTACTCGCTCGGGGCGACGTTCTACACGCTCGCGACGGGGCGCTGGCCCTACGTCGGCGACGACGTCCTGGTGGCCCGCCTCGAGCGGGACCCTGACGACCCGCGCCCATATGCCCCCTTCCTCAGCGAGGACGAGGCAGCGATCGTGATGAAGGCTCTCGCGCGGTTCCGGCCGGAGCGCTACCCGGACGCGGGGCACCTCCTCGAGGCGCTCCTTTCGCTCGAGGGGTAGGTCGACGGCCATACCGTCGTCTCCAGTCCACCGCATCGCCGTGGTCGCGGGCGACGGGATCGGCGTGGAGACGACGCGGGAGGCGGTTCGCGTCCTCGAGGCGCTCGCCCGGGAGGGCGCGCTCCGGGCCGAGCTGACCCCTTTCCCCTGGTCGGCGGACCACACGCTGGCGGCAGGCCGCGCGCTCCCTGAAGGGGCCTTCGAGAGGCTCCGCCGGGACTTCGACGCGGTCCTCGTGGGTGCCTTCGGTGACCCGAGGATTCCGGACATGAGCCACGCCAAGGAGATCCTCCTCGGAATGCGGTCGCGGCTGGACCTCTTCGCGAACGTGCGGCCGGTGAAGTGCCTCGACGATCGCCTCTCGCCGCTGAAGGGAGTCCCCGCGTCGGAGATCGACTTTCTCGTCCTGCGCGAGAACACGGAAGGGGCGTACGTCGGAATGGGAGGCCGTTTCCTCGCGGATACGAAGGACGAGGTGGCGATTGAAGGAGATGTCACGACGCGCGCCGGCACGGAACGGATCTGCCGCTACGCCTTCGAGTGCGCGCGGCGCTTCGGCAAGCCTCGGCGGCTCGGCCGCCCGCCGAGGGTCCTCATGGCGGACAAGCACAACGTCCAGCGATTCGGCGGCGAGCTGTGGCGCCGGGTCTTCCTCGAGGTAGCCGGCGACTTCCCCGACTGCGAGGCGTCGCATCTCTTCGCCGACACGCTCGCGATGGACATCGTCCGGAGGCCAGCGTCGTTCGACGTCATCGTGACCAACAACCTATTTGGCGACATCCTCTCCGACCTCGCGGCGGCGCTCGTCGGTGGCCTCGGCGTCACCCCGTCCGGGAACGTCCACCCCGGTCAGCTCTCGGTCTTCGAGCCGGTCCACGGCTCGGCGCCGCCGCTCGCCGGGAAGGGGATCGCCAACCCGCTCGGCTCCATCCTCTCGGCCGCGATGCTGCTCCGGCACCTGGGCGAGGAGGCGGCAGCGGGGCGTGTCGACCGAGCGGTGGCGGCCTCTGTGAAGGCGGGGGAGACGACGGTGGACCTGGGCGGGAAACTATCGACGGCCGCAGCCGGGAGCGCCGTCCTCGCCCGGCTCGAACGGGACGCCGGCGGCCACCTGGGTCCGGAACAGGCAGTCTGGTGATCGACGAGAAAGCGATTCTCCGCGAGATCCTCCGGGGCTACGTCCTGCCCGTCCGGGGCGCCCACGGGGTCCTCCACTGGGCGCGGGTCCGGGAGAACGGGCTGCGCCTGGCCGAAGCAGCCGGGGCCGACGCCGAGGTCGTCACCCTGTTCGCCCTCTTCCACGACTCGCGGCGGGTCAACGAGGTGCGCGACGACGGGCACGGCCTGCGCGGAGCCGAGCTGGCCCGGTCCGTCCGAGGCTCGCTCGTGAATCTGGACGACGCCCAGTTCGAGCTGCTCTTCGAGGCGTGCCGCCTCCACACCGACGGCCTGACCGAGGGGCCCCCGACGCTGCTCGTCTGCTGGGACGCCGACCGCCTCGACCTGGGACGGGTGAGCATCACCCCTCGGCCGAAGCGCCTCTGCACCGACGCGGCGCGGATTCTGATCGGCTGGGCCCACGAGCGGGCGTCGCGGGACCACGAGGAGCTAATCGTCAAGGAGGCATGGGGGCTCTGAGGGCCATGGCGTCACCGT
>CALFNC010000461.1 GCA_937902605.1 uncultured Acidobacteriota bacterium
GCTCTTCCGATCTGAGCCCGCGGCGGATGGCGAGTCCGAGCGGGATGGACTCCCCCCGCTCGGTTCGCCGGCTCCACTCCGTCCCTGCGGCGAGCGCCGCGGCAAAGAGCCGGCGCCGGAGCGGGGACGTTGTCTGGACCGTGAGGAGGATGCGGGCGTGGATCTTTTCGAGAAGGCGGGGGACGGTGAAGACGAACTGGGGTCGGATCGCGGCGAAGTCGCTGCCGAGCGTCTCGAGACTGGTTGCGACGGCGACGGTTCCCCCGGAGACGATCGGGTAGAGATGAGCCGCCACGCGGGCGAGGGCGTGCGCGAGCGGCAGGAACGTGAGGCTCAGGTCATACCGCTCAATCTCCGGGAACATGTCGGAGACGGCCTGAAACATGAAGAGGATGTTGCCGTGAGAGAGGACGACCCCTTTCGGCATGCCGGTCGTCCCGCTGGTGTAGATGAGCGCGAGCGGGCTGTCGGGACGAAGGGTCCTTTCCATCTCGTCCGCCCTTTGCCGGCCCTTCTTGGGAGGGGCTTCGCGCTCGAAGCGGGCGAGGGAGACGAAAAAGCCGTGGTCACCTTGACCGCTGCCGTCGTCCGGAGGTTCGCCCGCGAGAAGCACGATCCGCTCCAGCGCTGGCAGACGGTCGCGGACCGACGCGACCTTGGCGGCAACGTTTGGGTCGCCTGCGAAGACGATCCGGGAGCCGGAGTGGGCGAGCAGCTCGGCCGTCTCCTCGGGGGGAAAGGCGGCGTAGAGGCCCGCGACATGGGCCCCCGCGAGAATCCCCCCGAAGTCGGCCAGCATCCACTCGGGACTGTTCTCGGCCACGATCGCCACGCGGTCGCCGGGTGAGATCCCGTGGGCAGCGAGGCCTCCGGCGATCGTCTCGGCCCGGGCGGCGAACTCCCGGTACGTCCACGAACGCCACGCGTTGTCGCGATTGAAAAGGAGACAGCTCTTCTCGGGGAAATCCCGCACCGTCGCCCGAAAGGCGGCGACAAGGTTTTTGTGGCCGCCGAAGCGCCGGTCAACGCGCGTGGAATCGCTCGCCATTCACCGCCATTTTGACCACAAACCGCGGGGTCTACCAGACGGATCGCACGGAGAGTTAAACAAGCTCCCAGACCGAGGAAGGCGGCGGGCTCCTCAGCGGGGGAGAAGCGTGCGGGGATGGTTCGTGAAGTTGTCGATGACGGACGCGCACGCGGCGAACCCGCCTCCGGTCGCGGGTGTGAAGACGACATCCCGCTCGAGGGTTCGGGACGACCCTCGGGCGCACAATCGACCGCGATGCCCTCCCTTGCCGCATCATCTTCTCCTGTGCCACGCCTGAACATCGCCGTCAGGATCGCGCCCTGGGCGGTCCTCGCGGCAGTGATCGCGCAGGCGTGGGGCCGCTGGCCGGACGTGATCCACGACTGGGGTCGTGAAATGTACCTCGCGTGGCGCATCGCTCAGGGGGACCGGCTCTACCGGGATGTGGAGTCGTTCAACGGGCCATTGTCGCCCCACCTGAACGCACTCCTCCTCTGTCTTTTCGGCACCGGCATCCGAACGCTCGTCGTCGCGAACCTTTTGTGGCTCGTGCTCTTCACCTTCCTTTTGCTGTGTCTGCTGCGGGCGGCGGTGGCGCCGACCGCAGCGTCGCTCGGTGCCGCCACGTTCGCCGCACTCTGCGCCTCGTCTTCGCTCATCGGCATCGGGAACTTCAACTGGGTGACCCCGTACGCGCACGACGCCACCCACGGTCTCATCCTCTCGGTCGCCACGATCCTCCTCCTGGTCCGGCATCGACGCGCCGACTCGTGGGCGACGCTCTGCGGAGCGGGCCTTCTGACGGGTACCGTCCTGCTGACGAAGGTCGAGGTGGCCGTCGCGCTCCTCGGCACCGTCGCCGTCGCGCTCATACTCCCGGCGCCGCGGCCAGGGCCACGGAGCCATCGCATCGCTGCGTTCTCCATCCTGATGGCGGCGCCGCCGCTCCTCGCGTACATGGCGCTCGCGCAGAGAAGTCCGGCGCGCCTGCTCGTCGACGCTCTCCTCGTGCCTTGGCGCGGTGCGTTCTCCCCTGAGGTGCGACGAATCCCGTTCTACGCGGTCGGGCTCGGTCTCACCGCGCCGGGCCGAAACGTCGCGCTGATGGCGGCGCAGGCGCTGGCGGTCGCATTGCTCCTGGGCCTCGCCTGGGCGGCGGACCGGCGAGGGGCGGGCGCCCGGACCGGAGTTCTCGCGCTCGTCCCGTTCATTGCCGCAGGACTCCTCGCGCCCCCCGAGGCGCTTCTCGGCGGCGTCCGCGCGCTTCCTTTGGTGGTCGCCGTCGTGGCCGTCAGCGCGTTTCGTGAATGGCGTCGGGGCGTCCCCGGGGCCGATTCCATGCTCTTGGCTGCGGTATTCTCCGGCCTTCTCCTCCTGAAGCTCGGGCTGGACCCCCGTCTACAACAGTACGGCTTCGCGCTCGCTGCACCTTCGGTGGCTCTCGGAGCCGCCGTCCTCTTCGACCGCGGTCCGTTCCTCGTGGGCGCGGACCGCCCCGGGCCCATGGGTCGAGCCGTGGTGGTAGGCCTCGTCATCTGTGGAGGCCTTCTTGCTTTCCGGCAGAGCGGTCGGATCTTCGCGCTGAAGCAGGTCGCCGTCGAGACCGCCCGCCCCATCGACGCGTTCCTGGCCGATAGCTGTGCGAAGGCCGTTCTCCTCGCGTACCATGAGCTGCAGCCGCTGCTGGCCGAGGGCCGCTCGATGATCGCGTTGCCCGAGGGAGGCATCTTCTACTATCTCTCCCGGACTCGCGCCGCGATTCCGTTCTCCACGGTGCTCCCGCCCGAGGAGGCTCTCTTCGGGCACGACCGCCTGGTGGAGGCGATCCTGCGAGCGGCCCCCGACATCCTCGTCGTCCATTCGCGTCGGCTCGAGGAGTTTGGCGTCACGGGCCTCGGTCGTGACTTCCTTCCCGAGCTCCGGACACGGCTCTTTCCCCGCTACCGCCCATTCTTCCTCGCGGGAGGAGACCCGTTCGCGAAAGGTCCGTTCGGAGTCATGTTGCTTGAACGTGTCCTGCCGCCGGTGTCGGCGCGTCCACCCCTAACGAGGTCTGACGTCACTCCCCGGACTGTCCCCACCGCGATGGTGTCGACTCGAGTTTTCGCCTTACCTTTCCGAATAGAAACGCTTTGGACCAGCGGACGCCATCTTGAGGAGAAGCGGGGCGGGCGTAAACCGGGACCCGTGCCTTTCGGCCATGGCCTTCATCTGGTCGGCCAGCACGGCAGTGCCGAGCGCATCGGCGTACCGGAACGGACCGCCCCGCAGCGGCGGGAAGCCGAGGCCGAGGATCGCCCCGACGTCCCCGTCCCTCGGCGAGGCGAGCACGCCCTCGTCGAGGCACCAGACGGCGTCGTTCACCATCAGGAGGGCGAGCCGGTCGGCCATCTCCGACGGGTCGAAGCTCTTTCGCGTCGGCCCGCCGAAGAACGCGTAGACGTCGGCGTTGACCTCTTTCTTCCGCGAGGCCTTCTCGCCGTACTGGTAGAGCCCCTTGCCGTTCTTCCGGCCGTGCCAGCCGGCCTCCGCGAGTTTCGCCAGGGTCGGGGACGGCGCTAGGCCGCGCGCCCCGAACGCCTGTCCGAGATCGTGGGAGACGTGCGCGGCGACGTCGAGGCCGACCTCGTCCAGGAGCGTCGCGGGGCCGACCGGGAATCCGAATTGCCGGAGAGCACGGTCCAGCGCCTCGATCTCGGCCCCTTCATCGAGGAGGAGGATCGCCTCGTTCATCAGTGGAGCCAGGATGCGGGTCGTGTAGAAGCCGGGGGAGTCCTTCACGACGATGACGGTCTTCCCCTGGGCGACCCCGAAGGCCCGGGCCGTCTCGACCGCCCACGGAGCGGTGTGAGCCGCCACGACGATCTCCAGGAGCGGCATCTTCGGGACGGGGGAGAAGTAGTGCATCCCCAGGACCCGCTCCGGGTGCTTCGCCTCGGCGGCGATGGCGCTGATCGGGAGGGCGGACGTGTTCGACGCGAAGACCGCGTCGGGCGAAAGGAACGCCTCGGTCTCGGCCAGAACCTTTCTCTTCAGTGCTAGCTCCTCGAAGACCGCCTCGATGACGAGGTCGGCGCGCCCGGTGAGCGAGGGGTCGGTCGTCAGCGTCAGGCCGAACCACTGGCGGTCCCGCTCGGAGCGCGTCAAGGCGCCGGAGCGGACGCGCTTGCCGAGGCCCCGGTGGAGGTTCTTCGCGGCGCGCCCTAGCGAAGCCTCGGCCACGTCCTTCAGCACGACCGGTGCGAGGGGTAGCGAGACGGCGGCGATCCCCTCCCCCATTAGGCCGGCCCCGAGGACCGCCACACGCTTCACAGGGCGCGGCGCGGCCCCTCCCGGCGATTTCTTCAAAGCCGTCATCGAGTCGAAGAGTCGGATCAGGTTCTTCGACCCCGGGTCGGTGACGAGCCGGCCAAATAGCAGGGATTCGGTCTCCTGCCCCTCGGCTCGCCCCTTGGAGAGGCCTGCGCCGACCGCCTCGAGGATCGACAGCGGAGCAGGGTAGAGGCCCAGCGTCTTGCGGAGGACCTCTTTCCGCGCCTTGTCCAGGACGAGCCCACGGAGAAGCGGAGTCGAGGCAAGGCGCTCGAGCAGCCCTCTCTTCCGGATGGCCGGCTTTAGCTTCCCATCCGCGAGGGCGAGGGCGGCCTTCGCGGCGGTGTCCACGATGCCTCCAGGTGAGGTCAGCAAGTCGACGAGACCGGCCCGCAGCGCCTGCTTCGCGCGGAGGCGCTTGCCGGTGAGGAGCATCGGGAGCGCTGCCGGTAGCCCGATCCGTTTCGGGAGGCGCTCGGTTCCGCCGCCGCCCGGGAGGAGGCCGAGCATCACCTCG
>CALFNC010000462.1 GCA_937902605.1 uncultured Acidobacteriota bacterium
ATCATCCAGGTGCGGGGACGGGCCGAGATCGAGAAGTCGGCCCGCGGGGACCGCGAGTCGATCGTCATCACCGAACTCCCGTTCCAGGTCAACAAGGCCCGGCTGATCGAGCAGATCGCCGACCTCGTGAACGGGAAGCGGATCGAAGGAATCTCCGCGATCCGCGACGAATCGGACCGGGAGGGGATGCGGGTCGTCGTCGACCTGAAGAAGGGGGAGTTCGGCGAGGTTGTCCGCAACCAGCTCTTCGCCCTGACGCCGCTCCAGTCGTCGTTCGGCATCATCTTCCTGGCGATTGTGGACGGTCAGCCGCGGATCCTCCCGCTTCGGGAGCTCCTCCGGCACTTCCTTGACCACCGGCGCCAGGTCGTCGTCCGGCGCACGCGGTTCGACCTGGCGAAGGCCGAGGAGCGGGCGCACCTGCTGCTGGGGCTGGCGCTCGCGCTGGCGAACCTCGACGCGGTCATCGCGATCATCCGCTCCTCGAAGGACCCGGCCGAGGCGCGCGAACGGCTGACGGCGGAGGTATCGTTCGAGAAGGGCGCCCTGGAGCGGTTCTTGGGGATCGACGCGCTGGAGGTCCCCCCGCGAGCCCGCCGGGAGGGCGATCTCCTACGGCTCGATCCGATTCAGGCGCAGGCGATCCTCGACATGCGGCTCCAGCGGCTCACCGGTCTCGAGAGGGAGAAGATCGTCGCCGAATACCACGAGATCGTCACCACGATCCGGGACCTCCGCGACATCCTGGCGAGGCCCGAGCGGGTGAGCGCGATCATCCGGGACGAGCTCGCGGCGGTGAAGGCCGCGTATGGGAACCCGCGCCGAACAGAGATCGTCGCCGCGTCGGCGGACCTCGAGCTGGAGGACCTGATCGCCGAGGAGGCGGTGGTCCTGACAGTCACGCGCGACGGTTACGCGAAGCGGACGAGCCTCTCCACCTACCGGGAGCAGAAGCGCGGCGGGAAGGGACGGACCGGGGCCGCGACCAAGGAAGAGGACGTCGTCGAGCAGCTCTTCGTCGCCTCGACCCACGACCACCTCCTCGTCTTCACGAACCAGGGCCGCGTCCACGGCCTGAAGGTCCACCGGGTTCCCGAGGCGGGCCCAGCGTCGCGCGGCAAGGCGCTCGTCAACCTCCTGGAGCTCGCGGAGGGGGAGCGCGTGGCCGCGCTCACGACGACCCGGGACCTATCCGAGGACCGCTTCCTCCTCTTCGCCACCCGCAACGGGCGGGTCAAGCGGACGGTCCTGTCCGCCTACGCCAACCTCCGCTCCAGCGGACTGATCGCGATCAACCTTGAGGAAGGGGACGAGCTCCTCTCCGTCCACATCACGGACGGCGATCGGGACGTCTTCCTCGGGACGCGGGACGGCATGGCGATCAAGTTCTCCGAAAGCGACGTACGGCCGATGGGGCGTGACACGACGGGGGTCAAGGGGATCGAGCTCCGCGAGGGCGATGTCGTCGTGGAGATGGACCCTGTCGAGGAGAGCGGCACGCTCCTGACCGTCACCGAGAACGGCTTCGGCAAGCGGACGGACGTCGCCGAGTACCGGCACCAGACCCGCGGCGGCACCGGAGTCATCAACGTGAAAGTGACGGAGAAGAACGGCCCGGTGGCTGGCATCCGGTCGATCGTCGACTCCGACCAGCTCCTCCTGATCACCCAACAGGGGATCGTGATCCGCCTCGCGGCCTCCGAGGTCCGGAAGACCGGTCGGGCGACCATGGGGGTCCGGCTGATCGACCTCGAAGGAGGGGACCGAGTCGTCGCGGTCGCCAAGCTCGCGGAGAAGGACGAGGAGAACGGCGAGGAGACCCCGCGGAACGGCGCAGAGACCGGCGAGACCGGCCCCGCGACGGACTCCGGAGAAAACGGGTAAAGTCAGCCGATGCGTTTCTTTCTCGACACCGCCGACGTCGATGAGGCCCGTCGCGTCAGGGAGTGGGGCCTCCTGGACGGCATCCTGCTCAACCCGCCCACCGACAGCGCCGGCAAAGACGCCCGGCGGCTCCTCGCCGATCTAGCCCAGGTGGGCGATGGACCGGTCATCGCTCCGCTCTCCGCCGGCGACCCGAAGGGGATGTACAAGGAGGCCCGGGAGCTGCACAAGCTCGGGAAGAACGTGGTCCTCCGCGTTCCGATGACCCGGGAAGGGCTCCGCGTCGTGCGGCTCCTCGGGGACGAACAGATCGCGACCGACGTCGGCCTCGTCTTCACCCCGATGCAGGCGCTTCTGGCCGCCCGCGCCGGCTCCGCATACGTCTCGCCGGCGGTCGGGGCGCTGGACAACGCCGGGCAGATCGGGATGGACGTCGTCGAGAACGTGGTCCGCGTCTACGACAACTACGGCCTCCAGACACAGATCAACGTCCAGGGGATACAGAACCCGATCCACGTACTCGACGCCGCGATGATGGGGGCGGACGTGGCGACGCTGCCGTTCTCCGTGCTCGAGAAGCTATTCGACCACCCCCTGACCCAGGCTGGACTCGCGAACCTGCGGACGAACACGTTCGAAGGACCGCGCCGCATCCACTGACGGGCGGACGAACAGTGGCCATCTCGCGGGAACGGGCGGTCGAACTCTCCCACCGGATCGCGGAGCGCCTCGCGTCAACACCGGGGGTAAGCGTCCTCGCCGAGCGGGAGTTCGCCCGGAACCGGATTCTCCAGGCCCTCCTCGAATGGAATCGCGAGCTCGGTCTCCTCGAGGGGCAGGCCCGGACGAGGATCCACGAGCGGAACCGGAGGGTGGTTGAAGGGACGCAGGAGTGGGATCTCCTCTTTGCCGAGGAGATGACTCGCGCCCTCGCCGGCCTCCTGGGCCGGGGCGAGTAGGCCGGTCGCCCGCCAAGACGACTTGGTTGGCCTTTCGCGGGGGGCCTGGTTGAATTTGGTCTAGACCAAGACCGATGATCAGGGTGATGGCCGCCCCCAAGATCCCCCTCTACCGGACAATCGCAGAGAGCCTATCGCGCGACATCCGGACCGGACGCTACACCGAGGGTGAGAGGCTGCCCGCCTCGCGGGTCCTGGCCCGCTCCCTCGAGGTGAACCGGGCGACGCTTCATCAGGCTCTACAGGTCCTGAAGGCGGATGGCTGGATCGAGACCAACAAGGGAGGCGGGACCCGGGTCGCCCGGCGCTCGATCGCGGGACCGGTGATCGGCCCTGCCCCCGCATGGGACCGGATCGCCTCGTCTCTCCTGAGGCGGATCGTGGCCGAGCCCGGCCCCGAGCCGGGGCTGGCACCGGCGTACGACCTTTCGCGCCTGGCCCCCGACGAGCGCGACTTCCCGGCGGAGGTCTTTGCGTCGTTCCTCGCCGAGGTGGCGCGCAACGAAGCGCTCCTGTCGTACGGGTCGCCCTTCGGCTACCGGCCGCTCCGCGAGACGCTGGCAGCCCGCTTGGCCAGACGGGGGGTCCCGGCCGACCCCGACTCGATCCTGATCGTCAACGGCGCGCAGCAGGGACTCGACCTGATCACCCGCGCCCTTGTCGACCCCGGGGACGCGGTCGCAGTGGAGGACCCGAGCTACTCGGGCGCGTTGACCCTCTTCCGGATGCACCGGGCGCGGCTCCTCGGGGTCCCCCTCGACGCGGAAGGCCCCGACATGGGGGCGCTCGTCTCGGTCCTCGCCGAGAGGCCGAAATTCCTCTATGCGATCCCGGATTTCCAGAACCCGACGGGGCTCCTCGTCTCCACGGACCGCCGCCAGCGAGTCCTCGAAGCCGCGGTCGGCGCCGGGGTCCTGGTGGTAGAGGACGCGTTTGACGCCGACCTCAACGTGGAAGGCGAGCTCCCGCCACCGCTCGCGGCGACGGCTCCCGGGCACGTCGTCCACCTCGGGACGATCTCCAAGGCTCTCTTCCCGGGAGTCCGGGTGGGCTGGATCTCGGGGCCGAAGGAGTTCGTCCACCGGCTCGCCGCCCTGAAGCGGATCGGCGAGCTGACC
>CALFNC010000463.1 GCA_937902605.1 uncultured Acidobacteriota bacterium
CTGAAGCTCGACATGGACCGGCTGACGAAGGAACACTACTTCCGCCGCGAGTTCCTCTTCCCCGAGGGCCGCGCGGCCCGCGGCGTCGTGGAAGCGGCCCTCCGGCTCGAGGGAGAGACGCTCGTTGAGATCCGTGAGGGAGAGGGTGCCGACGGTCCCGCCGCGGCCCGCTGGACGACCGACGGCCGGGCGATCGCCGCCGCCGGCTGGGAAAGCGACGGCACCCGGTTCTTCGGCGCCCTCCGCCGCGCCTTCCTCGAGCCACTCCCCGGCGAGCCCTCGAGCCATCCCGTCCCGGCCTCGAAGGCGATCCCTTCGCCGGAGGGACCGGGTGACGATCGGTATCTCGTGGATATCACGAGGACCGCTCAGGAGGCCGGGAAGGCCGGTGAAGGGGAGCTCCCCGGCTGGACGAAGTTCCTGGCCGATGCGCACGTGGATGGGTGGGGCTGGGAGATCGGCGCGAACGGGGCCGTCCGGCTTGTCGTGGTGCAGCCACCGGCTTTCGACGGCGCCTTCCTCGACCTGGCGGCGGCAACCGTCCGGCGACGCGCCGGCGCTCTCTCCCGAGACGGTGAGAAGCTCCAGGTCGGTCCGGGGCTGTCCGCCATCGCTGTGAAAAGGCGCGGAGGCGCCCTCTGGATCGGCTCGCGCTCCGAGGACGTCGCTGACGTTCCGGAACCGTCGGTCGATAGAGCTCTCGTCCGCTGGGGCCGCATCGAGTCGTCCTTCGTGAAAAGCGAGGGGCGTGCCTGGGTGCAGGCCGAGGGAGCGTTCTCCCCGGACACCACGCGGCCTTTCTCGGACAGGGTTCTCGGCCTGCTCGGGTGGGCTCCGTCGCTCCGGACCGTCTCGGTCGAGAGACGGCGGGCCGGGGCACGATTCGAGGAGAAGCTGGTCTTCTCGTTCGTGAAGGCCGCCGCTCCCGCTAAACCGTCGGTGTCCTCTCCCAAACCCAAGGCCGGAGCGGCCCCCGCCACGAAGACGCCGAAGAAGAGTTGAGTCCGGCCGCTCTCGTCCTCGCTGTAGCGGCGGCTGCGACGGGTGCGGCGGAGCCCTTCGTGGTCTGGAGCCTCCGCGGCGGGGTCGTCGATCCGGCTGCCTACGATGCCCCGGCAGCACCCGTGGGGTCGATCCAAAAAGTCTGGGTAGCTCGCGCCTGGGCCGAAGCCCATCCAGACCCCACCGTCGCCATCCCCCGCCACGCCTGCGGATCCGCCTCCGGCTGCTGGAATCGAAGGGGACACGGCACGCTCGGCCTTCGCCGGGCCACGTCTCTTTCCTGCAACACGTACTTCCTTGCCCTCGCGGGCGACATTCCTCGAGCCGTCGCCGAGCGGACGTTCCGCGAGGCCGGCTTCGAGCTCCGCGGCGCCCTGACTCCGGAGCGGATGGTGGGCCTCGATACCGGCGGCCGTCCCGTGATGATCCGGCCGGGGCGGCTGCTCGACTCGTTCCGCGCCGTCGTCTCGGAGCCATGGCTGAGCCGGGAGGACGTCCGCGCGGAGCTGATCGGCGGGATGCGCGACGCAACCGAGGACGGCACGGGTTCGCTCATCCCGCTGCCCGAAGTCGTCGTGAAGACCGGCACGGTCGCGTCCCTCGACTCCGCTCCGCTGAGGACGTCAGGCTGGGCGATCGCGGCCGACCCGACGGGAGGGACCGTCCGCCTCGCACTCCTGCGAAATGGGACCGGTGCGCTCGCAGCCGCCCGCCTCGCCACGCTCTGGCAGGAGGAAGGAAAGGGGACCCGTCCGTCATCTCGAGGCGCTGCGAGGGAACAGCCGAAAGCCGGTCCCGACGCCAGACGCCGGCCCCTCCCGGCGACTGTCCGCATCCGCCTCTTCACCGCGCTCGCTCCCCGAAGGATCATCGCGACGAACGTAGGCACGTTTCCGCTCCCCGTCGCTCCGAGGCCCGGCACCTCCGAATGGGTCGGTCCCGGAGCGTCGAGGGAGGTCC
>CALFNC010000464.1 GCA_937902605.1 uncultured Acidobacteriota bacterium
CCACCGAGATCTACACTCTTTCCCTACACGACGCTCTTCCGATCTGTTCTGGCCAAGTACCGCCTGGTCTTCCGGCACGGGCGGGCCGGGAGACTCGTCGACACGCAAGAGTTCGAGCACCTCGAGTTCCCGAAAGAGCGGTTCCAGCCGGAGCTGCTCGAGAGCCTCCTCGAGGTGGCGGGGGAGACGGTGCGGGTCGAGGGGGACCGGGTCGTGATCCGGCATCTCTACACGGAGCGGCGGCTGATTCCCCTCGACCTCTTCCTCCTCGGTGCCAGCGAAGAGGAGGCCCGGAAGACGATTCTCGACTTCGGGGAGGCCCTGAAGGAGCTGGCCTCCACGAACGTCTTTCCCGGTGACCTTCTCCTGAAAAACTTCGGCGTCACCCGGCACGGGCGGGTCGTCTTCTACGACTACGACGAGCTTTGCCTGCTGACCGACTGCAACTTCCGGGCGCTCCCCGACGACGACGACGGGGGGGAGCCGTCGTTCTACGTCGGGGAGAACGACATCTTCCCGGAGGAGTTCCTCCCGTTCCTAGGGCTGAAGGGGGCCGCCCGCGACGCGTTCCTGTCGGCTCACCGGGACCTTCTGGGGCCCATGTTCTGGAGCGAGACGCAGGAGAGGATCCGGGCGGGAGAGATGCTCGACATCTTCCCCTACCCAGCCGAGCGGCGGCTGGGTGGCCCGATGCCGGCGGGGTTCCGCATCTCCTGTCCGAGTCCGATTGACGGCGCCCCCCCCTCCGCATAGACTTCCGCGGTTGTCCCGGGATATCGGGATCATCCTTGGGGGCCAGCGGACTTCGAGGCGGCCGTCTCGTGAGCCATCCGGTCGGTCCCTCTCTCGGAGGTAGCGTTCGTGAAAAGGTCCCTGGGCTGGCGCGTCGCCTTGACGCTCGCCGTTCTCATCGGTTCCATCGCCGCGTACTGGTGGCGCGGCCACGAGGCGCTGAAGCGGTCCCCTACCGCGCCTCCGGACCCGACCGCCTCGGACGTCCTGAAGAACGGGCTGAAGCTCGGTCTCGACCTCCGGGGCGGGATCCACCTCGTCATGCAGGTGAAGACCGGCGACGCCCTCCGGGTGGAGGCGCAGGACGCGGCCGAGCACCTGAAGGACGAGGCCCGCAAGCGGGGCGTGAACATCGGGACGCTCCCCCCGGCCACGGCCGAGGGCTTCTCGATCCAGCTGAACGACCAGACCGAGCCGTCCAAGCTGAAGGACCTCTGCAAGAGCGCGCTCTCGCAGACCGACTGGCAGATCGACGAGCGCGGCCGCGAGTGGCGGGTCTCCCTTCGGACCCCGGCGAGGATGCAAATCGAGGACCAGTCGGTCCGGCAGGCGGTGGAGACGATCAGGAACCGGGTCGACGCCCTCGGCGTCACCGAGCCGGTCATCCAGCGCCAGTCCACGGACCGGATCCTGGTCCAGCTCCCGGGCGTAGACGACCCGAGCCGCGTGAAGGAGATCATCGGAACGACCGGTCTCCTCTCCCTGACGCTGGTGGACGACAAGGGTGGCCCGTACGGATCCCAGGAAGCGCTCCTCCAGGCGTACGGCGGGACGGTCCCGCCCGAGCTCGAGGTCGTCGAGGGGTTCAACGAGGATTCCGAGTCCCGCATCCGCACGCCGGTCTTCTACGGCCTCAAGCGGGCCGCGGCGGTCACTGGGCGGGACCTGAAGAACGCCCGCGTGGGGCACGACAAGTACAACCAGGCTGCCGTCGAGTTCTTTCTCAACGCCGTCGGCGCCGAGAAGTTCGGCCGGGTGACCGGCGAGAACATCGGCAAGCGCCTGGCGATCGTCCTGGACAGGCGGGTCCAGTCGGCGCCGGTCATTAACGGAAAGATCGAGTCCAACGGGATCATCGAGGGGAACTTCACCCCCGAGAAGGCCGAGGCGCTCACCCTGGTCCTTCGGTCCGGCGCGCTCCCGGCCGAGATGATCGTCCTGGAGGAGCGGACCGTCGGCCCGTCGCTCGGGCTCGACTCGATCAAGCAGGGGGTCCTGGCGTCGGTCGTCGGGATGCTCCTCGTCTTCGTCGCGATGGTCATCTACTACCGCCTGGCCGGCGTGAACGCAGTCGTCGCCCTCCTTCTCAACGCCATCTTCCTCCTCGGCGCGATGGCCTGGATCAACGCGACGCTGACCCTGCCCGGCATTGCCGGCTTCATCCTGACGATCGGCATGGCGGTCGACTCGAACGTCCTGATCTTCGAGCGCATCCGCGAGGAGATCGACGGCGGGAAGGCCCCCAGGAACGGGGTCGACGTCGGGTTCAAGAAGGCCTTCGGGACCATCATCGACACGCATGTCACGACGATCTGCGCGGCGGCGTTCCTCTTCCAGTTCGGCACCGGCCCGGTGAAGGGCTTCGCCGTGACGCTGGTGATCGGCCTCCTGGCCTCCGTCTTCACCGCGGTGTTCGTCTCGCACCTCCTCTTCGACCTCATCTACGGGTCGAAGGAGAAGGTCGAGGCGATCTCCATCTGACGAGCGGAAAGGTTCGACCGTGCGCATCTTCCATCAACCCAAGTTCGACTTCCTCAGCGTCAAGTGGTACTGCATCACGGGCTCGATCGTCGTCACGGCGATCGGCATGCTGTCCCTGGTCTACAAGGGCGGCCCGAATTTCGGGGTCGACTTCACCGGGGGCGCCCAGCTGATCTACGGCTTCTCCAGCCAGCCGGACGAAAACCAGATCCGGAAAGTCGTTGAGACCGCGCAGGTGAAGGTCGATTCGGTCCAGCGGTTTGACCGAGCCGACAAGAACCAGGTTCTTCTGCGGGTTCCGATGGAGAAGAAGGAAGGGCGCGACCTCTCCAAGGAGGTCACGGCGGCCCTTACGAAGGCCTTCTTTCCGCAGGCCACCGCGGGCGCGTTCGACCTGAACCTGAACGGCACCGACGCCCTCCAGGCAAAGCTGGTCGCGGACGATCCCGAGAAGCTGGCCGCCAAGCCCAACTCCGACCCGAAAGCCGACTACGGACGCCTCGCCCAGTCGATCATCGACGCGCGTTCCCGGCAGGGGCTGTTCAAGACCGTCGACGCCGCGGCGAAGGTTCCCGGGGTCGCCCCCGTGACCGGGGCGTGGTTGAAGGAGAAGACGGTGGCTGGGCCGTTCACCCTCTTATCGGCGGAGAACGTCGGCCCGCAGGTCGGAAAGGATCTTCGCGAGAAGGGCGCCTGGGCGGTCATCCTCTCATGGGCCGCGATGCTCACCTACATCGGGATTCGCTTCCGGTCGGCCTCGTTCGGGACGGCCGCGGTGGTGGCGCTCGTCCACGACACCCTCTTCACGCTCGGCCTCTGCTCGATCCTGAACACGGAGATCTCGCTGACGGTGGTGGCGGCGTTCCTCACCCTGATCGGCTACTCGGTCAACGACACGGTCGTTGTCTATGACCGGATCCGCGAGAACATGCAGAAGAGCCGCCGCGATCCGCTCACGTCGGTCGTGAACCGCTCCATCAACGAGACGCTGTCGCGGACGATCCTGACGTCGGGCCTGACGTTCCTCGTCTGCATCGCGCTCTTCTTCCTCGGCGGTGAGGTGCTCCGCGGCTTCTCGTTCGTCATGATGATCGGGATCATCGTGGGGACCTATTCCTCGATCTTTATCGCCGCCCCGCTCGTCATCGTCTGGGAGGAGTGGAGGGCGAAGAAGTCCGCCCAGAATTCGCCCGCCGCCCCGGCGGCGAAGGGGAAGGCGCCGGCCAAGGCCAGGTAAGGGCCCGGCGGGGTCAGGCCGCAGTGGCTGCCGGCAATGGCGGCGCAGCTGGCGCCGCCATTGTCCCGTTCAGCTCGCTGCCGAAGACCCCTTCCCACTTTGCCACGACGACCGCTGCCACGCAGTTCCCCGCGAGGTTGATCGAGGTCCGGCCCATGTCCATCAGCTCGTCGACTGCCAGGATCATCGCGACGCCCGCCTCACCCGGCAGGTTGAAGGCGGCGCACCCCGAAACGATGATGACGAGCGATGCCCGCGGGACGGCGGCGACCCCTTTCGTCATGAGCATGAACGTCAGCATCATCAGGAGCTGCTCGGTCCAGGCCATGTGCCTGCCGGCCGCCTGCGCGATGGTGAGCGTCGCGAGGGCGATGTAGAGCGTGGAGCCGTCCAGGTTGAAGCTGTAGCCTGCCGGAAGGACGAACCCCGCGACGCTCTTCGGAACGCCGAACTCCACGATCCGCTCCAGTGCGCGCGGGAGCGCCGCCTCCGAAGACGCCGTCGAGAAGGCGATCATGAAGGGCTCGCGAATGGCCCGGAAGAACTCCAAGATTGGCACCTTTGCCATCTTCAGGACCGGGATGAAAACGAGGAGGACGAACAGGGCGAGCGAGACGTAGAGCGACCCGACCAGCTTCACGTAGCTGCCGAGGACCTTCAGACCGTGGTGGGAGACCGCGCCGGCCATCGCCCCAAAGACGCCGAGCGGCGTGAGCGCCATGACGTAGTCGGTCAGCTTGAAGAGGACGGCGACGGCCGACTCGAAGAACGACACGAACGCCTCCGACCGCTTCCCGACGTGCGCGGCCGCGATGCCGAGCAGGGTCGAGAAGATGACGATCTGCAGGATGTCCTGTTTCGCCATGGCGTCGATCACGTTGGACGGGAAGAGGTGGAGGAGCGTCTCGACGAACGTCTTCGGCTTCGCGAGGTTCGCCTCGCCCGTGACCGGCAGCGTGAGGTCGAGGCCGGGCTTGACCACGTTCGCCATGACGAGCCCGATGACGAGGGCGATCGTCGTCGCCGCCTCGAAGTAGATGAGCGCCTTCACCCCCATCCGGCCGACCGCCTTGATGTCGCCCGTCTTCCCGATCCCGAGGACGATGGTGGAGAAGATCAGCGGCACGATCAGCATCTTGATGAGGCTGATGAACGCCTTCGAGAGGAAGCGGAAGGTCTCGTAGGCGGCGGGGTGGCGCTCGGCCGGGAGGAAGTGGCCGAGAACGACCCCGAGGACCAGCGCGTACAGGATCAGCGCGGTCCCCGAGAGCAACGCCGGGCGGCCGTTCCCGGAGGCGGGGGCCGCGGGAGCCGTCATCCGGCCGTCGGGGTGGAGGACGCTTTCTCGCGCCAGGTTTTCCAAGCCTCCCACGCGATGGGGAGGACCGAGATCACCATGATAGCGAGGATGACGAACGAGAAATTCCGCCTGACGAGCGGGATGTTCCCGAAGAAGTAGCCGGAGAAGACGAACAGCGCCACCCAGGCCACGCCGCCGATGACATTGAAGGCGAGGAAGGCCGGATAGCTCATCGACCCCACGCCCGCCACGAACGGCGCGAAGGTGCGGACGATCGGGACGAACCGGGCGAGGATGATGGTCGACCGACCGTATTTCTCGTAGAAGGTCTGGGTCTTCCGGAGGTGTTCCTGCTTCAGGAATTTGACTTGGCCGCTGAACGCCTTCGGCCCGATGCGGCTGCCGATCCAGTAGTTCATCGAGTCGCCGAGGATCGCAGCAGCGGCGAGGAGCAGGAAGACGGTGAAGACGTTCAGCGAGCCCAGTGCGGCGAACGTCCCGGCGGCGAAGAGGAGGGAGTCCCCGGGGAGGAACGGCGTGACGACGAGCCCGGTCTCGCAGAAGATGATCAGGAAGAGGATGGCGTTTGTCCACGCGCCGTAGTCGCGGAGCACCTCGGCGAGGTGCTTGTCGAGGTGAAGAAAGACGTCGACGAACTGTTTCAGCAGGTCCATGCGGCTCTTCGGCGTCGGGAGATTAGCAGGCCCGGGGGAAGGGAAAGGATTCCGGGGATAATGGGCCGATGCTACGGTTTGAGGACATCCTCGACCAGGTGGAGAGCTACCTTCCCAAGATGGACGAGGAGCTGCTCCGGAAGGCATACATTTTTTCGGCGCACGCCCATCGAAACCAGCTCCGGTCGTCAGGGGAGCCGTACCTGATCCACCCCCTCAACGTGGCGATGGGCCTCGCCAGGATGAAGCTGGACGAGACCTCCATCGCGACCGGCCTTCTCCACGACGTCCTGGAGGACTCCGACACGACGAAGGAGCGTCTGACGGAGCTGTTCGGCCCGGAGGTGGCGCACCTCGTCGACGGCGTCACGAAGATCGGGAAGTATGCCTTCACCTCCCGCGAGGCGCAGCAGGCCGAGACGTTCCGGAAGATGCTCCTGGCGATGACCGACGACGTCCGCGTCATCCTGGTGAAGCTCGCGGACCGTCTTCACAACATGCAGACCCTGCAGTTCCTGTCCGAGCCGAAGCGGCGCGCGGTCGCGGCGGAGACGCTCGAGATTTACGCCCCGCTAGCAAACCGGCTGGGGATGGGGAAGATGAAAGGGGAGCTGGAGGACCTCGCCTTCTTCACCCTCTACCCGGAGGAGTTCTCGGTCTTGACGTCTGCGGTGGACGAACGGATCCGGGCCTCGGCGGCGGCCGTGGAGCGACTTCGGCTGATGCTCTTGGAGCAGACCGAAAGGGCGGGGATCCGGGCCGAGGTGACGGGGCGGGTGAAGCGGTACTGGTCGATCCGGCAAAAGCTGATCCGGCAGGCGATCCCGCTGGAGCAGCTCTACGACATCCTGGCGTTCCGGATCCTCGTCGACTCGGTGAAGGACTGCTACGCGGTCCTCGGAATCGTGCATCAGGCGTGGCGGCCGGTCCCCGGACGGATCAAGGACTACATCGCCATGCCCAAGCAGAACTTCTACCAGGCGCTCCACACGACGGTCGTCCCGGAAGGGGCTCCGCCATTCGAGATCCAGATCCGGACGAAGGAGATGGACTCGGTCGCCGAGAACGGGATCGCAGCGCACTGGAAGTACAAGGAGGGTCGGCTCGACCCGCGGGCCGACGAGGCGCGGATCGCGCTGCTCCGTCAGATCGTCGAGACTACGCGCGAGGTCTCCGACCCACGCGAGTTCCTCTCCTCCCTCAAAATCGACCTCTACCCCGACGAGGTCTACGTCTTCTCCCCCAAGGGGGCGGTCTTCGCGTTCCCCCGCGGCGCGACGCCGGTCGACTTCGCCTATCGGGTCCACACCGACGTCGGCCGCCGCTGCACAGGGGCGCGGGTAAACGGACGTCTGGTTCCGCTGAAAAGCCCGCTCCGGAACGGCGACATCGTCGAGATCCTCACCTCGCCGGCCGCGCAGCCCTCGCGGGACTGGCTGAACTTCGTGGTCACGTCGCGGGCCAAGAACAAGATCCGGACCTTCATCCAGGCGGCCGAAAAGGAGAAGTCGATCGAGATCGGCAAGCGGCTCTTGGAGAAGGAGCTGAGGAAGTTCCAGAAGCGTCTCCCGAAGCTCCTCGAGACGCGGGCGTTCGACCCGTTCCTCCAGGAGTTCGGCGTCGCCAAGGCGGAGGACCTCCTGGCCGACATCGGCTTCGGGAAGACCTCTCCGAAGCTGCTGGTGGCGCGCGTCTTCCCGCCGGCGGCGGACGCGGCGGCCGGCGAAACGCCGGACAAGGGGCCCTCCCCGCTCCAGAAGGCGGTCCGGAAGATCTTGCCGTTCCGATCAGCCGGGATCCGGGTCAAGGGGGAGCACGACTTGATGGCGACGCTCGCGACCTGCTGCCGGCCGGTCCCCGGGGACGAGATCGTCGGCTACGTGACGAGAGGACGCGGAGTATCGGTCCACGCGACCGCCTGCCCCAACGTCAAGAACCTCCTGTTCGACCCGAGCCGGGAGATCGAGGTCGAGTGGGAGCGGGCCGACGACGCCTCGTTCACGGTGGAGCTGGAGATCCGGACCGAGGACCGGCCCGGCCTCCTCGCCAAGATCACGCAGGTCATCTCCGCGGCGAACTCGAACATCCAGTCGATCCAGGCGAGGACGCTCCCCGACGGGACCGCAACGATCGACAGCAACGTGACGACCCCCGACCGGAAGCACCTCGACAAGCTACTCGTGTCGCTCCGCGGCCTGCCCGGCGTCAACCAGGTCCGCCGGAAGTACAACAGCTCTCGCCTGACCACGGCCTAGGAGAGTGAGTGGGGATGGGGACCCCCTACCGGACTACTTTGGTCACCTTTCCCGAGCGGATGCAGCGGGTGCAGACCCGCATCCTCTTGGAACCCCCCGGGGTGGCGGCCCGAACCGGCCTCAGGTTGGGCTTGAACTGGCGGTTCGAGACATTGTTGGCGTGACTGACTCGCCGTCCGGCAACTGGGGCCTTTCCGCAAACCTCGCAACACTGTGCCATGGTCTCGTTTTCCTTCTTTTCCCTCGTGGGATCTCCGACCCGCGGAGCCAGGCGGGCCCGTTTCGGCCCTTCCCGAACCCTGACTTATAACGCCTTATTTGATTCAATGCAAGGGATTTCTGGGCTTCCGGCGATCCTTGACACGAGACGGGGTGAGAGCGCGAAAATGGCGTATCAGTCCGGGCCGGACCCGATCGCCTCGACCATAACCCTGCGGTTCCGAAGCGTAAGGGAGGGAGACCGTATCGTGTTGTTCCGCAAGTCCAAGAACCTGGTGGGCCTCGACATCGGCTCCTCCGCCGTGAAGCTCGTGGAACTCAAGGAATCGAAGGACGGGCGCTACCAGCTCGTGAAGGCTGGGATGGAGACTCTCTCTCCGGAAGCCATTGTCGACGGGGCCATCATGGACTCGTCGCTGGTGGTCGAGACGATCGTCCGGCTTTTTGCGGCAACGGGGGTCAAGAATCAGAACATGGCGGTCGCGGTCTCCGGTCACTCGGTCATCGTCAAGCAGATTCAGCTCCCGACGATGCCGGAGGACGAGCTGGCCGAGTCGATCCATTGGGAGGCGGAGCAGTACGTCCCGTTCGACATCAACGACGTCTACCTCGACTACGTCGTCCTGGACCCGGGCTCGGCGGGCGACACGATGAAGGTCCTCCTCGTGGCCGCCAAGAAGGAGAAGGTCGACGACTTCAAGAACGTCGTGACGCAGGCGGGCCGGGTGCCGGCGCTGGTCGACTACGACGCCTTTGCGCTCCAGAACTGTTACGAGGTCAACTACGGCATCGACGCGACGCGCGTCATCGCGCTCGTGAACATCGGCGCGTCGGTGATGAACGTGAACATCCTGGCTCAGGGCCAGACGGTCTTCTGGCGCGACATCACCTTCGGGGGCAACCAGTTCACCGAGTCCCTTCAGAAGGCGTTCTCCCTGAACTTCGAGCAGGCCGAGGCGCTCAAGAAGGGGGAGCCGGTCGCCGGTCAGTCGCGGCAGTCGATCGAGCCGGTCCTCCGGGGGGTCTCCGAGGACGCGGCGGCGGAGCTGCACAAGACCCTCGACTTCTTCCAGGCGACGTCGGGCGCCGACAAGGTCGACTCGGTCGTGATTGCCGGAGGAGGCGCCAAGGTCGCCCGCCTGGACGAGGTGCTGCGGGACAAGTTCGGCATTCCGGTCGAGATCATGAATCCCTTCCGCTCGATCCCGGCGCTGGACCGCGCCGCCGACCCCACCTGGCTGGGGGACGTCTCCCCGGCGCTCGCCGTGGCCGTAGGCCTGGGACTCCGGAAGACCGGCGAGTAGGAGGCGCGCGATGATCAAGATCAACCTCCTTCCCGACACCAAGCCGGTCAAGAAGAGAAGGGCGGCGGCGGCGTACGGTGGCGCGGGCCGCCTGAACCTGATGCTCGTGATGGGCGGCGTGACCGTCGGCCTCCTGGTCATCCTGGTCCACTACCTGGTTCTCAGCTCGCAGATCAAAGATCTCAACGAGAAGATCCGAAAGGACCAGCTGGAGGTCGCCCGCCTGGAGTCGGTCCTCCGCGAGGTGAAGGACTTCGAGGACAAGAAGGCGCGCCTCCAGAAGAAGGTCGACCTGATCAACCAGCTAAAGCAGAACCAGAAGGGTCCCGTGCGGCTGATGGACGAGGTCTCGAACGCGTTGCCCGACCTCGTCTGGATCGACAGCATGGAGTATCGGGGCAATTCGATCAACATCGCGGGCAAGGCGTTCAACCCTCCGGCGATCTCGAACTTCATCACGAATCTCAAGAAGATCCCGGCCTTCCAGGAGCCGAACCTCCAGGACCTGAGGGCGGCAACCGCCGGCGGGGCCCAGCTCTATAACTACCGTCTCACCTTCGTCTTCTCGAATCTCGACCGGACCCAGGGCGAGCCTCCTCCGTCCCCTCCGGCGGCCGGGAGTGCGCCCGCCTCGCCATCTCCGAAGGCCGACCTCGCGCGTCCGGCGGCAACTGACGCTACAGTGGCTACAGTGGCTACAGTGGCACCAGTGCCCGCCGCGGCTGGAATGTGAGGGAGGAGCGATCGTGGCGCTCGACCTGAAACAGCTCGAATCGAAGCCCTGGTATTGGGGCCTCGGGATTGGCCTCGGGATTGCCGTGGTCCTCTACCTGGCCGCGACCTTCTACGTGCCTCCCAATTTCAACGAGATGCGGGACACGATCGCCCGCAAGAAGAACGAGATCTCGGCGCTGGTGGACAAGATCAACCAGGGCCGCGCCGCGGAGCGGCGACTGCCCCAGCTTCGCGAGGAGGTCCGCCGGATCGAGCTCGACCTCCAGCGCCTGCTCCAGATCCTGCCGACCCGGCGCAACGTCGAGGACCTGATCAAGAAGGTCGAGGCGCTGACCCGCCAGGGCGACTTCTTCTTCAAGAGCTTCGTCCCGAAACCTTACGTCAACAAGGACTTCTACGCCGAGTGGCCCATCGACATCACGTTCGACGGGACCTACCACAACCTCGCGCTCTTCTTCGACAAGCTGGCCCGGTTCTCCCGGATCATCAACGTCGAGGACCTCGTGTTGACCGGATACTCGGACACGTCCGGCGGGCGGACGCTCTCGGCCGCGTTCACGGCGAAGACGTTCATTTATATCGGCGACAAGGACGACGGTGCCGACGTGAAGAAGGGGCCTGGGGACAAGCCGGGGGCGAAGCCGGCCGGCCCGAAGCCGGCTGACCCGAAGATGGCAGGAGATTGAGCAGGATGCGCGCTCCGACTGGTCGCGGTCTCGTAATGGCCGTGCTATTCCTGTCGGTTGAGGCCGTGGGCGCTCCGCCGGCGGACACCACGCGGGCGGCCCCGACGCCCGCGCCGACCCCCGCTCCGGCGAAGGATGCGGAGGCCGCCCCGGGCGACGCAGACCTGACGCCGTCGCCGTATACCTACGAGGTCCGCGGCCGGCGCGACCCCTTCCGCTCCCTTCTCATCCGGAAGCAGGTCGAGCGCTCGGGCATCGGCGGGCTGGCGGGAATGACCGTGGACGAGCTCGAGCTGCAGGGAACGATCAAGATGAAGACCGGCTGGATCGGCATGATGCGCGGCTCGGACAACCGATCGTATCTCTTGAAGAAGGGCTCGGTGCTCTTCGATGGCGAGGTGACCGGCATCTCGTCCACCGAGGTCACCTTCCGCCAGAACGTGAACGACCCCGCGAGCCCCAAGCCGTTCCGGGACGTGGTGAAGTCGCTCGCTCTGCAGCAGAAGCCATGAGCACCGAGAACCCGATGACGACGATCAACTTGGGGAGGAAGCATGCTCTCTAAAGGAAGGGTCACCGCACCCGCCCTCGCGACGCTCGCCCTCGCGGCGTCCCTGGTCGTGACCGGTTGCGCCTCTCAGAGCGGAACGGGCATATCCACCGCAGGCCCAGGGTCCGGCCGGGCCGGGCGGACCGTCGAGCTGACGGGAGCGACCCTCGTGTCCGACGGAGACGCCCCGCGCCTCCTCCTCTCGGGCTCGGCTCCGTTGACGCCCACCGTCTTCTCTCGCGACGACGGGAAACGCGTGATCGTCGACCTCTCGGACACGGTGGTTGCCGCCGGACTGGAGCCTCCGCGGCCCGCGCGTGGGACGACCAACGTGATCTCGAAGGTGACGATGAGCTCCTTCTCCGAGCTCGGGAAGCCGCACGTTCAGTTCGAGCTCGTTGGCTCTCAGCCCTTCATCCCGAAGGTCGAGGCCGGGGTCAACGCCTCCGAAGCGCTCGCGGTGGTCTTCGAGCGGAAGGTCCAGCCCGCCTTCGAGCCTTCGGTCAGCGCTCCTCCTCATAGTGTTCCAAGCGTTCCAAGCGTTCCAAGCGAAACGAGCACCGTCAGAACCGCGTCCCTTTCGCCGGCGGCTCCCGACGTCGCCGTACCCGAGAAGCAGAACTTCGTGGTCCAGGCGGCGACCGGTCGGGCTGCCTCGCGCCTCCAGGCTGTGAGCGCCCGCAAGCTGGGCTCCGGTCTGGTCGTCCAGCTCGCGGGAAACGGCGAGTTCGGGTACGAGGCCTTCCTCCTCGCGAACCCGCCCCGCTGGGTCGTGGACCTCCCCGGAGTCAGGAACGGTGCCGTCCCGAAGGCCCAGGAGATCCGCGGCGGACCGGTGACGCGCGTCCGCGTCTCCCAGTTCCGGAACGAGCCTGCCGCGGTGACGCGGGTGGTGTTCGACCTGGCCGAGGGCGTCGTCCCCGAGCTTCGCCAGACCCGGACGGGTCTCACGGTGGCATTCCGAGCGGTAGGGACCGTGCCACGTGCCCAGGTGGCGGCGACGCCACCCCTGCCCCGGCGCGTCGACACGCCCTCGAAACCCGACGTGATCGCCGCCAGCCGCCCGGTCCCGAGCGCCGTCCCGGCTGCCGGTTCGTACGAGGCGCACGAGGTCGAGGACCAGGCCGAGAAGGTCGTTCCCGTGGCGGCGACGACACCGCCCGAGGCGGCGCTGGTGGCAGCGAAGCCGGCTCCGGCCCGGGTCGCCCCTGAGGTGCTCCAGGCGAGCGCCGAGGTGAAGCCGCCCGCACCCCCGCGGAAGGCGAGGTCCTCGTCCGCGGACCGGGCCCTGGTGGAGGCCGCCGAGGCCCTGCTCCTCCAGCAGGACGGAAACGGCCCGACGAGGGACCTCGGGAACCCGTACGACGCTCGTGTCATGGGGTCCACCGAGAAGCAGTACACCGGCGAGCCGATCACGCTGAACCTGAAGGACGCCGACGTCAAGGACACGCTCCAGAAGTTCAGCGAGCTGACGGGCCTCAACATCGTCCTGGATCCCGAGGTCCGCGGCACGGTCACGGTCAGCCTGACTGACATCCCGTGGGATCAGGCCCTGGAGCTGATCCTGAAGATCAACGGCCTCGGATACACGCTCGAAGGGAACGTCATGCGGATCGCCGTGACCGGCAAGCTGGCCGGGGAGGAAACGCAGAAGCGGGCCCTCCTGACGGCGCAGGAGCAGAACCGGCCCATCAAGACGATCATCCAGAAGCTCTCATACGCCACGGGGGCCCGGATGGTCGACGCGATCAAGAAGGTGATGACAGCGCGTGGCGACGTCTACGTCGACCTGGCCTCGAACAGCCTGATCATCAAGGAGCTCCCGGAGAACATCCCGGTCATCCTGGACCTGATCCGGAACCTCGACATCGCCCCGCTGCAGGTGATGATCGAGGCCAGGATCGTGGAGGCGACGCGCACGTTCGTGAAGCAGCTCGGCGTGATCTGGAACTTTACCGGCGTGGCGGATTCCGCCCACGGGAACACGACCGGGCTCGTCTTCCCGAACAACACGACCATCCAAGGGGGTGTGTCGCTCCCGGCCGGAACGAACCTCCTGAACATCGCGATGGGGAACGTCCTCGACACCTTCAAGCTCGACTTCGCCCTCTCGGCGGCCGAGAGCCGCGGCCTCGTCAAGATCATCTCGAGCCCGAAGATCGTCACGACGCAGCTCCAGACCGCGTCAATCCAGTCCGGCTTCCAGATTCCGATCCAGACGACGGTCAACAACACGACGAGCGTCATGTACATCGACGCGACGACCCGCCTCGACGTCGTGCCGTTCATCACGGCCGAGGGAACGATCCTGATGGACATCACCATCCAGCGGCGTGAGCCCGCGCCCGGCATCAACATCGCCGCGGGCACGAACGTCCCCCTCATCACGCGGGACGCGAAGACCAAGCTCCTCGTCCGGGACGGCGGCACGGCGGTCATCGGCGGGATCATGAAGCTGTCGACCAACAACGCCAAGAGCATGATCCCCGGACTTTGGAAGATCCCGATCCTCGGCAACCTCTTCCAGAACACCGACTACTCGGAAACGAACGACGAACTGATGATCTTCATCACCCCGCGAATCGTGAAGAACACCTGACGCGCGAAGACCGGAGAGAGAACATGATCAAGACGACAACGCGCTTCGCCGCCGCCCTCGCCCTCACGGTGGCCTTTCTCGCCCTTCCGGGGTGCTCGACAAACGGCCAGGGAGACGACGCGGCGCCGCTCTACCTGACCGTCGACTTCACGCAGATCCCGGTGGTCAAGAACGTCTCGGACGGCTCCCTTCTCCAGTTCAGCACCGTCACCATCAAGAGCGTGATGAAGAGCCCGACCGCGGTGACGAGCACCATGCTCGACGTGCGGATCGACGATTACATCATCGAGTGGAGGCGGATCGACGGCGGGACCAAGGCCCCGAAGACGGAGACGTTCGCCGGAAACAACATTGTGCCCGTGGGCGGGACGACGACCCTCACGAACTTCCCGTTCATGAGCATCTCGGCGCTCTCCCTCTCGCCGCTCGACCAGCTCTTCCCGTTCAATGGGGGTATCGACCGCGAGACCGGGAAGAGCGAGATCCGTTGTGCCGCCACGGTTACGTTCCGAGGCCACACGATTTCGGGCCAGCCGGTCCAGGGGACCGGCGGGTTCAACATGATTTTCCTCTACTAGGCCCTGTAAGAGCGAGGACCAAGGATTGAACGCCATGCGAGCCACCACCCCCTCACCGCGGGACCCCCGGCCGATTCGGGGAGCCGCGGACCCCCGTCACGAGGTGAAATCGATGCGCCGATTCCTGACGCCGCCCGTCCTCCTTCTCGCGGGCCTCGCCCTGGCTTTGACCGGGTGCTCCGGTGAATCGCCGACCGCCCCGCCGGGCGCCGGCGGAGGGTCCGGAAACGGGAACTGCACCGTCACGATTACCCTGGACGCCACGTCGGTCACCCCGCTCGCCGGGTCTGCCGTGATCGTCCGGGCGACGGTAAAGAAGGGTGGAGTGGCCGTTCCGGACGGGTCCTCCGTCGTGTTCACGACCGACTTCGGCACCTTTCAGGAGACCGGTTTGCCGAGCGTCTCGAAGGTGACGACCAGCGGCTTTGCGGACGTCACTCTTGCCGCGACGGTGTCCGGGACGTCTCACGTGAAGGCCGTCATGGACTGTGGCTCGGCGACCATCGCGGTCCAGTTCGCGTCGATTCCGGCCGACGGGCCGTACATCTCCTCGATCACGCCCCTCACCGGGAGCTGCAAGGGCGGCGACACGGTGACGATCAACGGCGGCCGGTTCATGACCTCGCTGAACATCCAGCCGCGCGTCACGTTCGGGGGCGCGCCGGCGACGATCCTGTCGGCGAGCGCCTCCGTGATCACGGTCCTGACGCCGGCGCGGACCCTGGCCGACGCCTCGGTCCCCGAGA